>CALDJV010000420.1 GCA_937899305.1 uncultured Cytophagaceae bacterium | reverse complement strand
CGAGACGATTTGCCTTCAAAGTTTTGAGCAATGGCTTGCCCCAGGTTCAAGCCAGATACAATACTTACCCGAGCGGCAGCTTCCTGTAACAAAAAACAGGCAACCGTAGAGAATAGCAAAGCCCACAAAAGCTTGAGATGAAAATTGGCACCTGCACTGGCTGCGGTGGTAATGGTGCCAGGTCCGATGAAAGCCGCTGAAATAATGGACCAAAAGAGAATATTTAAAAGTCTTGACCTGATGTTTTTATATTTTTAAATTGTTAAATTTGTATAAAACAGGGTTACGAGCACTTTTTATAAGTGATTAATGGGTAACTTTGCAATAAGTTTTGTTTAAAACTCAAGTATACTGTTTACTTGTTCTTTGCATATTTAACAAAATTAGCCATTAAATTTGGATAACCAAGGCCTCCAAAATTTTTAAATTTATTCAACGCTGATGACTGATAATACCAATTACATACTTACCGAGGATGGGGTGATTAATAAGATAGATTCCTACTGGGAAGAATTGAACGATCTCTCGGATCAACAAGAAAAACTGGGAAGAGATTTATTAAAAAAACTATTTGGACATTTTGCACTTAGTCTGGTCATTGTTATTTCAGTCTTGTGGATCAACATTCCACATCTCTATGGAGTCATTGTACTAGGCATCATTTCAGCGGCCACCATTGCCTCTAGCATCACCCAAATCAATATTTATGTTGCCTTTGTGCGCAATAAAAAGCACGGTATGATCTTATACCAGGAATTAAGCCAGCAAATTGTACACAATTACGAAAACTCTCTGGAAAGAAGGGTCACCCTCAGCAAGTTTTTACTTTCCTGTACCCTTCCTTTGCACCCCTACTTGTATGTATTCTTACTAGGTGCTTTCTTTTCGGTTATTATTGGTTCTACAGTTTTCTATAATTTCTTTTTGTATTAGTATTTTTTTAGTCCACAGTCGACGGTCTACAGTCCATAGTACGCAAAGCGGAACAATTGATTGAGTGAAAAATGAAAAACGTAAATTGAAAAGTGGACGCTTCGCGCAAGATCCTTCCTTCGTCAGGAGAGCTTTAGCCATATAACAATAAGCCAAAGGCGCAACAATTTAACAATGAGCGAAGCGGAACAATAGAACAATATAGTCATTTTACTCAAAATTGATAATCTAGCTGGTATACTCGGGCAAGGTTGGCAGCAGACACCCGATCGGGCACCATTTGAATGGCTTTGTTGCGTAAGCTCCTCAAAATGCCTCCTCTCAGGTTTACCATTTGAGAAATTTTCCAGGAATCGTTGACAATTTTGTGGGCTTTTTTGATACGTAATTGCTGATATTTAGCAAAACTATCCGATATTTTGGTATTCAAACCCACGCATTTACTTAAAACCCAGGCACTTTCCAAGGCTTGATTGCCTCCCTGCCCCATGTTGGGAGTAGTGGCATGGGCAGCATCTCCGACCAATACGATTCGTCCCTGATACCACTGATGCATAGGGGCTAAATCATAAATATCATTTCTCAGAATTGCACTTGCGGGGGTCGCTTTCAAAAAATCGGTGACTACGGGCATAAAATCCTGGTATAGGTCCGTTAACTTCGCTTTGAGGGTGGTTGGATCGTCTTTGCCATTTGAAGCGGTAAAATAAGTCGCAAAAAAATAAAGGTCTTGCGGATTGACTGCACCAAAGCCTACTCTCAGCCCTCTGGTCTTCCCCCAGGCTTCTACAAACGTATTTTTGTAATTGGCGGGTAGTTGGTAAGGCACCACCGCCCGCCAACAGGTTTGACCGCTGTAACGATAAGGAAGCGCTCCTAGCATTTGCTCTCTTACTTTAGATTTGATACCGTCGGTACCTACCAGAAAATCCCCCGTTGCTTGGGTTCCATCCTCAAAATTTACTTGAACGGTTTGGTCAGGGTGCTCTTGATAATGACTGAATTTTTTACCTACGTGCAAGGCGCTTTCTGGAAGGTTGTTTTTGAGTACATCGATGAGTTCGGCCCGGTGTATCGCGCAACTAAAGTGATCTTTAGAAGCTACTGACCTCCCCATCACTTTTCCTCGGTGAGTAGTGAGTTGCATTTGATTTATTTGTGCGCCCCGATCCATCACTTCTTCAAACAAACCATTTCCTAATTGCTTTAGTACTGCTAAACCGTTGGGGGCCAATAAAATAGCCGCTCCTACTGGTTTAAAAGCAGACGCAGATTCGTGTACGGCTACCTCAATCCCTTTATTTTTGAGTCCGATGGCAGTAGCCAACCCGGCAATTCCTCCACCTATAATGATTGCTTTCATAAATATTAATTCTAAATTTGAACAAATGTTCTACAGTGATGCTTACGCAACTTTAGAACATTTGTTCAGAAATTAAATATTCTCATACACATGGCCACTACAAAAGAGCGTATTCTGGCAACTGCCTTGCAACTATTCAATGAAAAAGGAAGTGAACAAATCAGTACCCGACACATTGCCGAAGCGATGGAAAAAAGTGTCGGCAATGTGTATTATCATTTTGAAGATAAGAATGCCATCATTGTGAAGCTTTATGAGCAATTGGTAGCAAAGTTAAACGGAGGGTTTGAACAAATGCAGTCGGCTGAGGTAAACCTTGGAATGATGATGCAAGCGGTTAAATTTACTTTTACAACGCTTTATGAATATCGTTTTTTAATGATCAATTTTGTGCATATCATGCGATCGATACCTGCTTTAAAAAAAAATTACCAAGCGCTTACACTCTTGCGAAAAATGCAGTTTCAACACACTCTAGATCATCTGATAGCGCAGGGAATGGTCAAAAAAGAGGTGCTCAAAATCCCCTTTGAATATTTGCAATTACAATCTACTATTTTAGGCGATTTTTGGATTTCAGAAGCTGAGATTTTGTATCAGGGCCAAGAAAAGGACAAAATAAAATATTTTACCGAAATGCATTTATATCATTTTTACCCCCACCTCACCGAGGCAGGCAAAACAGCATTTGAAGATCACCTTGTTGTTTTGTTTGATTAGTCTATTGTTTCGCTATGCTCATTGCTACAGCTCTCCTGACGAAGGAAGAACCGACCAGAGGGAGCTCTGCGTAGCTAATCTTAGTTCCTTCGGCTTCGCTCAGGACTTCGGGTTGCGCAAAGCGATGATCAAACTTTCATTTTCGCAAATATGACAGTAATTATATTATTTCGCCTCGCGCTACTATGGACTATCGACCATTGACTATCGACTAAAAAAACTACCAACTCCGAACTACCAACTAAAAAACTGTGAACTAAAAAAACTTCGAATTCTTACATTTATGAAAACTGAAGCACTCCAAGACAATTTCAAAACGACATTATTGACATTGGCTAAAGACAATGCAGACATTACACTACTTTGTACACTGGCCAAAGAGGTTCCTTATGCCATGCCTGGCTTGATTCCAGCACTTTTTCTCTCGATTTTGAATCGCCTCGCCGATTATAGCCCAGAAACGCAACGTCTATTGAATGATGTATATCGTCTGCATGGAGACGCTTCTCATGAAGTCAGTCAGGTGGATGCGCTGCATTTAATTCCTGAAATCAAACACCAATGGCTCATCAGTGCTTTGATGGTTAGACCCAAGCAAGCCCTGCTTGTCTATAATACTTACGCGTTAAAAAATGCTTTAAGCGAAATCGTTTGTAATACCCGAGCACAACTTGAAAACTTATTACAGGAGCTGGTTTTGCAAGACAATGAGGTTTTCAATGACGAAATCATTGCCCTCCTGAAACATGGCATTACAAATGGTCGCTTATCTTACGCGGCTTGTATTGATACCCTCACGCATTTACTACAAGCCAGCCGTTATGAACAGGTTTATGCGGCCTGTGATCTGATGAAACGCTATCCTTTTATTTTTTCGTCGATACCAGAAGTAAATTTGAGAATTTTAATGCGTAGAGGTGAACATTTTGAACCATTGGCTTTAGATACTTTGGGAAGCTGGGGAGAAAACCCGCTATTTACAGAAGTCATATTAGGAGATGGCTGGGGGGTGGAATCTAAAAAGACTGTGCTCCCTTTCATCACGCCAACCACTGAGCTGATGAATACCCTTGTCCACTGTTTAACGGTTTTTCCGGCCCATAGCACCGATTGGTTAACCGCCCTCACCAAAGGGGCTCACCAAGGGGTGTTTTGCAGTAAACGGTCCCTCACTTTACTTGTCCAACATTATTTTGAGTTTGAATTCATGACTGCCCATCAGTTGGTGCAGCTTATTGCTGAAGCCAACCAAGCATCCCTCTTGAACAGGTTAAAAAAAGAGGAATCAACTGATTTTGAGAAAAAACTAAACCACCCTGCACTGAAAGTACAGGGGTTTTGCGCTCGGACTGAAAGTCCTCTTTAGCCAACCCGTGTCGCAATGCGGGCAAGTTGCTCAAATTCGCAGACGAGACCCGATTTTTTCGCATTACTAAAGTATTGCACTGAAAGTGCAGGGTTTTAACCCAGAGCTGAGACCAATAAAAGCCTTTGAAGCCCTGGCCACCCCGGACGCTAAAGCAAGCATTGTCGATATTTTAGTTCAAACCACCGACCACACTGAATTGAAATTGCTGTTAGAGACAATTGCGAACCTAAAAATCGTGGAAGCTGAACCCCACATCTTTCCTTTTTTCGAAGCACATGCGGCTATTTGTTGTGAAACATTGAAAGAAATCGGAGGAGAAAAAACCATTTCGTTCATCAAAACTCACTTAAACTTTGATGCTCCGGTAAAAGAAACAATTCCTTCTTTTGAGGCCAATGCTCTAGCACTGCTCATTGCCATTCATCCCAACCACCAAGAGATCATTTATTATTTTAAAAAACATCGCCTCCCTCATCTCAGACTTGCTCATTTGACCTTGGTAAAAACTCAAGAGACTGAAGATTTTTTCCTGAATTTTATTAGCTCAACCCAACCTGGTGATGTCTCGTATGGCTTTACGCAACTTGCAGACCTGGGTACCCTCCATAGCCTGCCACAGGTGCTACAAAAACTCTTAGACGAAAATGTGAGAGACCAAGCCTGGATAACCGCCCGGCGAATAGTCAATAGAGCTTACGATCAACATCAGCTTCACCCCAAGAAAAACCCCGTAAAGACGACATTGCGAAAGCAACAATCCAAAACACAGGTGGTCAATACAGTTTTATCAGAGTTGCTTTTAAACCAGCTTGTACCTGCTATGAACTACGATGCTATGGCAGTACATTTACACTACCTATCAGAGGTGATTCCCCCTCACTTTCCGGTAGAAAGGCTTGCGGTATTGTCAGCCTCAAAAAACCCTCATGTCATCAAGTTTTACTTATCTTATTTAGGCAAAACACAGGACTTGTATACCATAAAACAACTCAAAAATTACCTGCACCTCAATCAAGACATTTATACCCTGAGGCAGGCCGTACTGGCGCTTACCGAAATGGAAACTTCCAGCATTCAGCATTTGATTGTTCCCTTATTGGCCCATCCCAATATGAACATCAAAAAAACGGTCGCGGCATATTTGTCAAAACACGGAACGGCCACCACCATGCCTGCCATGTTCCAGTTATTTACCCAAAACGATAATACCGGACTAAGAAATACTTTGGAGCAGGGTTTGAAAAACATTTTGAAGACATCGTATCGTTTCTTTTTGCTCAATGCTTATGCGCTTTGCGAAGTGGCTTCACAAAAAGCAGCCATCAGGGCAAGCATAGCACAGGACGCCACCAGCCTCGAATTCGAAAAGCATTGCATTGATTTTCCTGCGTTGAAAACCCAGGCTCCAGATCAGGAGCGTTACCATTTGGATATTCCAATGGATAAAAACCGGATTTCAGAATGGAAAAACATCCGTTTGAGGACTCAAAAACATTTAGAAGAGTGGTCAATTGATAAAGATGCAAGCGGAATAGATGCCATTTTAAAATTGAAAGAAAACGCAAAAAATGTTTTTGTACAAGACCTGATCGCCCACGCATTAAGAAAAAAAGACGCTCCTATTGATTATTCTACTTGGCATGGTGCACTTGGTATCCACTTATCTACTAAAGAAGCGCGCTTGGCCATTGCCAATACTGCTGAAAACAATGCCGCACTTTGGGACATTATTTTATTAGACCCTGACAATGAGCATATCGAATGGGGAAATTTTAGGACGCATAAAGATATCCAACTCAAAAAGAAACTGTTCTTCCATTTTTTAGCGATTTATGGGCTCGAAACGATGATCCAAGCACTTTCAAAAGAAAATAACCTTGACTTCATACGACAGTGCCTGACAAATGAGCTGGTCGTATCACCGAAAAATGTTCCACTACTTACCAAACTTTATCTTCAATTCCGTCAGTTCAAAGCAGACAAACACTTTCTCGCAATACTTGAAAATACTCTGGTTATGGCTGACAGTTTTATCAACAAAGATGCTCAGGCTACCATTTTCTTTTCGTGGGCGTCTCCTGAACAAAAAATAACCAAACTTGCCGCCTATTCTGCGGCACAACAGGCTTTGCTCAAAAACGAGATTGTACAATTGTATCAACAGAGCAGTTGGAAACAGCGAAATGAGTTGTTAACAACAATTAAAAAATTGCCCAACCACCCCGAGCTCTTCACATTGAGTTTCAAGGATTATTTGGAAGGAAACCCTTTAGGTTTTTGGCACAATGGCCCTTTTGACCATACAAGACTAAACCACCCTGCACTGAAAGTACAGGGGTTTTGCGCTCGGACTGAAAGTCCTCTTTAGCCAACCCGTGTCGCAATGCGGGCAAGTTGCTCAAATTCGCAGACGAGACCCGATTTTTTCGCATTACTAAAGTATTGCACTGAAAGTGCAGGGTTTTAACCCAGAGCTGAGACCAATAAAACAATTGGAAGAACACGAAAACGGGCTTGAACTCCTGAAAAACAGGGCCCATCATTTACAGTTTCATTCAAACACGTTTATATTGTCTTTCCTCAAAGAGGTGTTTCTGCACTCAGAAAAAGAACACCATTTGCTGTCGTCTTTCCAAGCATTGAGCAGTGAACGAAAGTGGGACATTCTTAAAACGGAACTGGCCCAAGAAAACTGGTATTGGCTTACTTTTTTTGATGAGGTGGCCCCCATCAATGATCAGGTCAAAGCGTGCTTTGAGGAAGCATCGCCCAATGGAAAAATGCAGCTCATCAAATGGTTGCAACAATTAAAAAAGCCCCTGTATTTTCCTCTTTTAGAAAACATGTTGCTTCCCTTGATCAAAACAGCCCAACAACCAGAAATAATCTGGTCTCTGTTATTTGAACTCAACACTACTTGGAAAAAGAAAAAAGAAATTATTGAGGCTTTTATCAGTCAATATCCGACCTATTCCTCTTCAACCAAAAAAACATTTTTAACTGCTTTAGCCCATCAGGACATCCCTCAGGTGTTTACACAATTTGATGTTTTCGATCAGCTAAAAGCAAATAACACGACTGAAGACATCCTACTCACGACATTGAAATTAAGGATACTCAACACCTCAGAAAAACCTGCTATCACCGAGGCAGTCAAATTGATTACTCACTTGACATCATTGGATGCCTCAAGAGGAAACGAAAGTCTTGCAAAGTTGGTGGAAACAATGGCTCACTTTGGCCTTGCGATCCAAATGAAAATATTGAATGCTTGTTATTCAAATGCAACACTAGCCCTTACGGTACGCAATACCATTGCGATCATTTTTTCAAATGAATTGTTAGCGCTTCATTTTTTATCGGAACAAAACAGGACTCGTTTTTATAAAGAGATTGGTAGTTTAATCAAAACAAATGACTTTCCCGAACTTGACAAAAAGGCCTTGTTAAAAAATATCGCCGACGACTCTCCTCACACTGGCAAGCAGCTATTGATAGGGCTTTTATCTGAAAACAAAAAAAGCAATTTGGATACCCTTTGTTTACGACTGTTAAAAAGAACCATTTCAAAGGCCGAATATCTCGAAATATGTCATCAACTGCTTGCCAGTAACAAAGAAAAACTATTTGTTTCCTTGATAAGGACTTTGAGTTTTGCCAAATACAAGCCCGCCATTACCGATTTGGTAAAACTTGTGTTTCACAAAAAAGAAACCATATCAAAAACCGCTTATAAAGGAATTTTAACCATAGGAGTCGCGGCTGTTCCGGTGCTTACCAAAGAAATGAATAAGGCTCGCCCGGACAAACGCTCAACTTTCAGTGATTTGCTGGACCGCATCCAACAAGAGACAGGTTCAAATTAAACTATTGGGTTATTTTAATTTAATCATTGTTTAGATCTGATAGGTTTTGAAAACCTGTCAAATCTGAAGGAGACATCAAACCAAATCGTAAACCTGTTTCTTAGCAAGTCATCCCCCAAAAGCGTACCTCATTTACTTCTATCAATTGGTCTAATCGCATTATAGTACCATCGTGCCACTCTACATACTCTACCTTGTCTTTCACGCTTAGATCTTTGATTTTTTTGGTAAAACGTGCTTCTTGATCGTGTTCGTTCAAGTACAATACCTCACAATTGGTTTGTTTCACTGCCCAAGCCTCCAAGTAATCATACAAACTACAATTGATAGGCTGATAAGTTTTTACTGCTTCCATAATCAGTAACTTTATTAATTACATTTCTTAAACACTCATCATCCTAAAATTAGTTCCATTCACGTACCCTGGATAAGAGTTCATAAAAATATGGTGGTTTCGTTGAGTATTTTTTATATTTGCTTGCCTACAACAAATATGACCCTTACACAACACCAGGAGCAGTTTACCAAAATATTTCAATCAACCCACTTAACTAGGAAATTATGATGAAAATTTTAAAAAAGGTGGTGTTCATACATTTGCTAATGTTACTCATTCAGGTATGTACTACCCAAAACTCTCAGGCCCCCAATAAATCTACTTTTAAAAGCTTTGATGTAAATTATGCTTCGGCCGGAGTGGACGTCTCCAAAGAAGAAAATGTTCAGTTTCAAAACGGAACCAACATCAAGGTGCCAGTCAATGCATTTGTAGATGCCAGCGGTAAAACCGTGAAGGGGAAAGTAGAAATAGAATACCGTGAACTAAAAAGTGCTTCTGAAATCGTAGCAAGTGGCATTCCTACCAATTATGCCAACAGCAACAAACAACAATTTGAAACTGGTGGGGTGGTTGAAGTTCGCGCCAAAAGCAATGGTGAGGCGGTTTATTTGGCTAAAAGCAAAAAACTGGAAATCAATCTTCCTAAAAAAATCAAAGCAGGGCAAAACCTGTATCACCTAGAAAACAACGGAGAACAAAGCAGTTATTTGCAAAGTCCGTTGATAAGCCAAGCCTATGCCCAAACTACTACCGATAGTCGGAAATGGGTGCTGGTATATGAAGGAAACCAAGCTCAAGTCGGTACCAATGGTGATTCCTCCCAAGATAGCAGCAATACCGAGCCCAAAACACCCCTAAACAACGGTTCTGATGGTACTTTTGCGCTTAAACTCAATTTGCAAACAGCACCAGAGCTCGCCAAATACAAAGATACTCGGTGGGTTTTTGCCGGGAAAAAGAGTGAAAATGATCCTACCACTGACAAAAACCAATGGGTATTGAATGAAACCTGGGATGCACTGGAGTTGGTCCAAAACCTGTTTGCTCCAAATGTGGTGCTCAAAGGCCACACTAAATCAGTCGCCACGGCCATATTTTCACCCGATGGCAGTTACCTCATCACAGCCTCTAGCGATTATACCGCTAAAATTTGGTCAGTCACGGGGAGGCTGATGACTACCCTCAAAGGACACAAGGATTTTATAAGAACGGCGGTTTTTTCTAAAAATAATCAATACATTGTCACTGCCTCCGGAGATGGTACCGCCAAAATATGGTCTAAGGATGGAAGCTTGATACGTACCCTGGAAGGCAATAAAAATATAGGAGTGTACGCCGCTAATTTTTCTCCAGATGGCAGCAAGATAGTGACTGGTTTGGAAGATGGTACCGCCAAAATATGGTCGCTGGAAGGAGATTTAGTAAAAACCCTAAAAGGGCACAAACAAGCGGTATATTCAGTAGAGTTTTCACCCAATGGCAAGTACATATTGACCGCTTCGGCCGATAAAACGGCCAAGGTGTGGACTTTGGATGGAAAAATTGTTCGTGACTTGAAAAAACACCGAAAAGCCATTTTTTCGGCTCGTTTCTCTTCCGATGGAAACAAAATTGTGACCGCTTCAGCGGATAAAACTGCTCGTATTTGGTCCATTGCAGGCGATCAACTGCATCGCCTAAAACACCGCAAGGCAGTCTATGCCGCCACTTTCTCGCCTAACAATCAATATATTTTGACCGCTTCGGAAGACAACACGGCCAAGCTTTGGGATATCAACGGCAACAAAATTTCTACTTTACGCAGCCAAAGTAGCCCGTTTTCTTATGCCGTATTTTCACCCAATGGCCGATATATTTTGACGGCCTCAAAAGACAATACCGCCAAGCTTTGGACCAAACCCGAATTGGTGCCCAATACTCCCT
>CALDJV010000419.1 GCA_937899305.1 uncultured Cytophagaceae bacterium | reverse complement strand
CTAAGCTCCTCTTAGCCTAATTGCCGCACTTGCTCCAGGCAAGCCTGAAGCAGAAGCGTTACCGCCTTTGGTATTCTGTAATTGTGCGGGATTCAAAATGGTGTTTTTGGTTTTAAAAGTGGTTATTTTTTTCATACTAATGGTTTTTAGATTAAACATGCAACATTGCACTATATCGTAAGGTTAACCTCTCAATCTAATTGTAGAACCTGTTCCTGGTTGACCGGACGACATTTTCACTCGGTGCCCTCCCTGGATGTTTTTCAATTGTTCGGGATGTAACAACGTATTTTCAGATTCAAACATGGTGATTGTTTTCATATTTGTGAATTTTATACTATTTGATAAAAGGATTATTACATGATGTTCCGCTCTCTTCATTTAGCAAATGACCAAACTACCCAAACAGCTCGGTAAATATTTCTTCTACCTTCCCAAAGGCTTTGACCTTGATGGTGTAGTTGTTTACATTGATGCTTTTGAGCGCGTACTTGGAAATAAAGATTTCTTTGAAGCCCAGTTTCTCGGCTTCTGATATCCGATTTTCTACCTTGTTTACCGCTCTTATTTCGCCTCCTAAACCTACTTCGGCGGCAAAACAAATGTCGTGGGAAATGCTGATGTCATTGTAAGACGAGGCTACCGACACACATACGGCCAAATCTATGGCGGGATCTTCTACCTTGAGCCCTCCAGTAATGTTCAAAAATACGTCTTGGTTGCCCAACATAAAGCCGCCTCGCTTCTCGAGTACTGCCAACAACATGTTCAAACGTTTGCCATCAAATCCGGTGCTACTACGCTGGGGGGTGCCATAGTTGGAAGTACTCACCAACGATTGAACCTCAATCAACAAGGGGCGATTGCCTTCTAAGGTAGCCCCAATCGTGATACCACTTAAGTCTTCGTCACGCTGCGAAATCAGAATTTCGGAGGGGTTGCTTACCTCTCGCAAACCATCTCCCAACATTTCGTAAATACCTAGTTCAGAAGTGGAGCCAAAGCGGTTTTTGGTGGCTCGCAAAATCCGGTATACCAAGTGTCGGTCTCCTTCAAACTGTAGCACGGTATCTACCATATGCTCCAACACTTTAGGCCCAGCAATGCTGCCTTCTTTGTTGATGTGGCCAATCAAAAACACGGGGGTACCGCTTTCTTTGGCAAACTTGAGCAGCTCGGTAGTACATTCTCGTACTTGTGACACAGTACCCGCACTGGAATCTAGAAAACTGGAATGCAGGGTTTGAATTGAGTCGATGACCAGAATTTGAGGATTGAAATCTTCAATCTGTTTAAAAATATTCTGGGTAGAGGTCTCAGTAAGGATATAGCAATTCTCAAGGCTGTCTTTGGAAGGCACATGGGCTTCAGTGATCCGATCGGCCCGCATTTTTATTTGCTGCTCACTCTCTTCTCCCGATACATACAAAACCCGAAGTTGGGTCAAGGTCAGGGCAATTTGTAGCATGAGGGTAGACTTCCCAATACCAGGTTCTCCCCCAATCAATACCAACGACCCAGGCACAATGCCTCCCCCTAACACCCGGTTGAGTTCTTCGTCGGGAGTGATGATGCGTTGCTGGGCACTGAATTGAATTTCTTCTAGCTTCCGGGGTTTGTTGGCCACTGTACGCGAAGTAGTACTTACTTTCCAACTTCCCTTTTTATTATTGTCATCTTTCTGGATGAGTTCTTCTACCATCGTATTCCACGAATCACAAGAAGGACACTTGCCCAACCATTTGGCAGATTGGTAACCACAGCTTTGGCAGAAATAAGCTTTTTTGATTTTAGACATTGATAATGCGTTGAATTTTGAGTCGAAAGTCAACAAAATTTCGTTTTTTTTGTCTCAAATCCAATGTTTTTGCTCATATTTTTCGCAAACCTTCGTGATTGACAATTAAAAATTAACAAAACCCGGTAAATGTTTTCATTCACTGGGTTTTGTTTGTATCTATTTAGAATCTTAATTTCGCAATTTGCTGCATCTTTTCTACCTTTTCGTTGTTGTTCGCATCTTTTTTGTCTAAGGTGATTACTTTGCGAATCACTTGCTCATTTTCTTTCCCCCAGTTACGATAAATCACGATATATACTCTGGTTCTGGTAGAAGCTCTTTCCCATTCTTCATTGTAATAATTTACCCGTACGGTGTATTTACCTCGTTGAGATTTATTGGCGTAGTATACCACTGGCCCCAACCCCTCTACATCTTCAGTCATTACTCCTCCCTTTTTGGTTTCGTCGTTGTGGTAAGAACAAACTTCTTTAGAAGGCTCCTTTACAAACAAATCAACGTAGGTGTCGTCTGTATTCCAGGTAATGTATACCAACAAGTCTTTTTGGTCACCGCTGTATTTTTCCTTTTTTATCCAACTCTCCAAAGTACCAATGCGGTTTTTAGCGTACTCTTTGAGAGAGAAATTCAGCGAAGAAGCCGTAAGTTTTCTTAAAAATCTCAGGTAATCCAACGCTGATATTAAGCGAAAATCTTTATGCTCCCAACCACTCCATTTAGCCTGTAAAATAACTTCATAGTATAAAATTGCCAACTCACGTTTACCCAGTTGCTCCAGAGCTTGCGCAATCAACTGATAAGATGGAGGCTGATAAGGGCGTAAATCAATTAACTTTTTAAAGATAAAATAGGTGTGTTGTGGCATGTTCCATTTCATCGCCGAAAAACCGATATCACGCAACTGATTCATGTTTCCAGGACTTTTCTCCACCAAAGAACTTAATAAACGAATGGCCTCATCTTTATTGCGACGCTTTCGTACTTCAGCCCATTTATTCACCATCGTATAGCTGGGCTTTCCGTTTTGCAAATCTGCCAATAGTTCCTTGGGCATTCTTCTGATGGTTCGCCTCTTGATGTTTAGTTTGGGAGATTTTACCTCAAATACCTCAGTAGATAACCCCTCGATGAGCGCCTGTAGTTGTGGAGTAAATTTCAACTTCACACCACTTTCACCTTTCTCAAGCTTTTTAATAAAATGCAAAAACTCAAGTTTCGCATTCCCCAATTGTGCCAAGTTATTTTTAGCCAATAATTTTTGCAGCAAATCCTTTATCGTATTTCCCGCAATAAATTTGGTATTATCTGTTTTATCAATCTTAAAACGACGATAATCTGATTCGCTTTCCAGCATTACAAAAGAGCAGGTTTGCCCTGGCACTCGATAATGTACCGCGTATTGAATGGCTTCTTTTTCGGCCAAGTGTCCTAATACTTCCAATTGAGTGGTGGCAATCTGGCCATATACTCGCTTGGTTAACTCAGAGGCAATTTGTTGATCAAAACTCAACGAAAAATTACGTTTTTTCCCTTTTTGAGAAACTTGGATTTCTAATTTAGGTTTTTGCAACTGTTCGCACCTTCCGGCTAGAATTAATTTTTGCCCAGCATACAAATATTGTGGTCGGCCCGCCAAGATAAAATCATGTGCCCCCTTCATTTCAATGTTGTCAATTCGCCAAGGGGCAAACCTGAAGTTTTTGCTTACTTCTTGTATTTCATCTTCATTCACAATAGAAAACACCGCTCCTTTGGTACTTCTAGTCAGATGATCCAAAATACGAGGGTTAGTACCCGAAAAACCAGTACTAAATGCGTACAATTCATCGTTAGGGGCTATTCTTTTAGAAAGGCCATACAAATTGTCTTCGCCCCAAGTAATGTCTCCGTCGCTCAATAAAAACAAATACTTGGATGCGTTTTTTAGCCAGTTGGCTCGGTTTAGTTCCTCTAAAGCAGCACCCAAATCAGTGGCTCCTTCTAAAGATAACCGATTGGCAAAACGTAAAAAACGACGAATATTACGATTGGTATTTTTCACCATTCCTTCCTTCCACCAAAAAGCCTCTACGTTGAAGCACATGACCGAAAATTTCTTGATGACATCTTGATTGTTTTGAAGCACTGCGGCCAGTGTTTGTAGCCAAACGTTGAACTTATCGGGTTGCGAACTCAAAGATACATCCAACAGAAATACCGCGTTTTCTTTCAAGTCAGTTCTGGGTACCTTAGGTAAATTAGTCTTGAAAGCAGTGGCAAAATAATTAATTGGAGCATTGCCTGAGGACCTTAATAAAACCGGGCTTTTTTCATTCAATGTAATTTTAATAGCATCTCTTCTTAGTTGCTGCCAATCAAAGTAAATTGACTCTTTGATTATTTTTGAACGGGTTTTTGGTGATACTTCTAATTCGCTTGCATTGACACCTTTTGCCAATAATTCTACCCTCAATGGTGCTTTTTCTTTGGCATTACCCAAAGCCAATTCTAAGACCCTTTGACCATTGACTTCTAATAAATTTAAATCATAGCCTATCACAATATGATGCATCTTTTTGGGCATCAATGGATATACTCTACAATTGAAAACATCGGCTCCTGACCACTCCATTAAAGCTGGATCTACACCCCGAGCTACAGTCTTGGTATACGCATTGGCGGCTTTCTGCTTAGGAACCACCCTCGCTTGTTTTACCCTCGACCATTTCTTTTTACGGTGTGCTAATATACTATCAGGGTGAAAACTCCAACCTTCAGTACTGTTCTCACTTAGTAATGCTACCTTTTGTGGATTTACTACCTTGTTCAACTCCTTTTTGGTTTCACCAAAAGCGAAAAAATAAGGGCTGGCTCCATTGGGTAAACGTAATTTAAAAGAACCTTCAAATCGACGATCATGATCATTGTAAAAAAAACAGTCCATTAATACTCGTGCTCGAAATCCGTCTATTTTAACTGAGATTTTACGTCCCTTTAAAGGCAATGTTTCCTTATCTCCCACTTGCAATCGCACTCGATTTACTTCACCATTAGAACGCTTCCAGGTTTTGGCTTTGGACTTTGATTTAGCATTTGCTCTGGCACTTCCAGTTTGCGACATACGAACCGATTCTTTCGCCTTGATAACATCTCTTGAAACGGACATCACTGTACTACCTACTGAACTCTTTTGCCTGGCAACGGTGTGCCCCACCACCACTACTTCCTGTAGTGCAGCCTCTTCAGTAAGTTTTATATCGCCTAAGTTGGTTTTGCCCACGGGTATTTTTACCTCTTTGCGTTGCAAACCTACAAACGAAAAAATCAGAGTAGATCCAGGGCTTGCTTTCACCGAAAATCTACCATCCATATCAGTTACAGTACCATTGGTAGTTCCTTTTTCAAGTACATTGGCGCCTGGCAAGGGCTGTCCTACTTCGTCCAGTACTCTTCCGGTTACGGTAATTCTCTGGGCAAAAGCCTGGACAGAAGTAAAAATTAAAATAAAGCATACGAAATAATGTAATTTAGTTTTCATAGTGAATCGGGTTAATCAACCTGTTTTCAAGTTTTATTTTTAGTTTTAAGGTAAAATTTTGACAAAGGTGTTCCATTTGATCTACCTGCCTGTTTTTTTAGGTAAATCATCATTTTTTATTTGTAAAGCATTTTGAAAACGCTACTTCAGGTATGCGCTATGCATATAGTTGGATAAGCAATGAAGAGGAATTCCGGAAATCTTTCAGAAGCTACACCCAAAAGAGTACTGGTAATCGGTTTACCCCTATCCAGAAGGCAACTCTTTGTATCATTTGTCCTAAAGAGTGGTTTAGACTCCTTCATTTTTTCTTAACCCTCCCCCACTAATCACCCTTCTCTAAATCAAGTCATCTATTGCATTTATTCGATATTTTCATTTTCTCAAGTAAAGCAGCACTATAAAAATAATTCCCTTTTCTTAGACTCACATAAAAAAACAAGGGCTAACTTCTCAAAAACTACATTTTTAATCAAATATAAATACTTCAATCCATTTTTTGTTTTAGGATTATTCTCATTTGCAGAATTTCGCTACAGCCACTAAAAAACAAAAACATACTTTATATTGTGCAATTATTCTATTTTTATCTTTAAATATTCAATAAAGAGTAAGCTTATATTTTGATTTTATTGAAGAAAACGGCTCTTTAATTGTGAATTTTTAAGTCAACAACAACACTCAATACACAATCACTCGTATGAAAACACCTAATACCATCGAGGCCCCTGAAATTTTTCCGGCCGAACAAGACATACCTACCAAATATCAAATCCACGAGTTTATTGAGCAACGCGAGTATCTGGTCAATGGAGAGCTTCGCCAATGGGAAGGCCCCATGAACCAAGTACTTTCTCCGGTTTGCATCAAAACGAATGAGGGTTTTCAACAAAAAGTAATTGGTAGTAGTCCACTTCTGACTTCTAAGGAATCGCTAGAGGCCTTGGAAGCAGCCAAAGAAGCCTACAACAATGGGCAAGGGTTTTGGCCCACGCTGAAGGTGAAAGAGCGCATCCAATACATGGAAATTTTTGTGGATGAAATGCTCAAGCAAAGAGATGAAGTCATCAAGCTCTTGATGTGGGAAATCGGCAAAACCTTGGCAGATTCGGCCAAAGAGTTTGACCGTACCGTTACCTATATCAAAGATACCATTCACGCCTTGAAAGAATTAGACCGCCGTTCTTCTAAATTTGAAATAGAAAGCGGAGTCATTGCTCAAATCCGTCGGGTACCCTTGGGTGTAACCCTTTGCATGGGGCCTTACAACTACCCGCTCAACGAAACTTTTACCACCCTGATTCCGGCCTTGATTATGGGCAACACGGTGGTGTTTAAACTTGCCAAATATGGGGTATTATTGATTAGACCTTTGTTAGAAGCCTTTAAGAACAGTTTTCCAAAAGGAGTCATCAATATTATTTATGGAAGAGGTCGGGCCACAGTAGGTGCTTTGATGGAAACGGGCAAGCTAGATGCATTTGCCTTCATCGGGACCAATAAAGGCGCCAACGACTTGAAAAAAATGCACCCCAAGCCTCACAAGCTTCGTTCGGTACTTGGGTTAGATGCCAAAAACCCTGGTATTGTACTGCCGGATGCCAATATGGAAAATGCCGTAGCCGAATGCGTTACTGGAAGTCTTTCTTACAATGGGCAACGTTGTACCGCGCTCAAAATCTTGTTTGTCCAACGTTCTATTGTAGACGAGTTTTTGGCAAAATTCACCGAGGCCATTGATCAATTGAAATCGGGGATGCCTTGGGACGAAGGCGTCAAGCTTACTCCCCTGCCTGAGCCTGGAAAAACCGATTATTTGAATGACTTGGTAAAAGATGCCGAGGCCCACGGAGCCCAGGTAGTCAATGCCGAAAATGGGGGTGGTGATATTCACGAAACGTATTTTCACCCCGCAGTACTGTATCCGGTAACTCCTGAAATGAAAGTGTACCGGGAAGAGCAGTTTGGTCCAGTGGTTCCAGTAGTGGCTTATGATAAGGTAGACGAAGTGGTAGATTATGTGGTAAGCTCTAACTTTGGACAACAGGCCAGTATCTTTGGACGTGATTCTAAGAAAATTGCCGCTTTGGTAGACGAATTGTACCACCAGGTAAGTCGAATCAATATCAATGCGCAATGTCAGCGGGGGCCAGATGTCTTTCCATTCAATGGCCGGAAAGACTCTGCTGAAGGCACGCTTTCAGTATCCGATGCATTGCGGGTGTTTTCTATTCGTACCATTGTGGCTACCAAAGACAAAGAAAGTAACAAAGAAATTATTCGTAGCATTGTACGCGATGGTGATTCTAGCTTCTTGCGTACCGATTATATTTTATAATCATTCTGATCAAGTAACGCTTTCAAAATAAGTGTCGAGGTTTTAGTAAAATTACCCAAAGCTAAACAAGGCGCTTTTTGCGCTCGTAGCAGGGCTACGGGCAATAAAAGGAACAAAGTGTAGCGAAGGGGAATAAAACCAAACCAGACAGTTATTGCGAACGCGTTACTAAGCACCAAATCTAAAATCAAATACTGAAACACCGGAGCCTGATGTCTTCGGTGTTTTTTGTTTCATTGCTGAGGTATGGTGTAGCAGGGGAAAACCTGTTGCCTTTTGATGCAAGTACTTACTATTCCAGCTCTTCAATTTGTGCTTTGGTTAACCCAGTAACTTTGATAATATCTTTAGTGGAAAAACCTGCTTTTTTCATATTTAAGGCAGTTTCAATAATGCCTTCTTGCTTGCCTTCTTGATAGAAAGCGTCTTCTTTTATATCATAAGTAATGGCCATATCTTTTAAAATTTGTTTGGTAACTTGGGTTAAATTTCTCAACCTTGCCAGCGTAATGAGATGATAGGTGTGTTTTTGTAAAGTTAAACAAATGAATACTCACCATCAATAATTTAAACAATCCGTTTCAATTATTTGGGCACCAAGCCCACCCAAAGCTCGGTTTTTCCGTAAGAGGCTGCTTATACTTATTTAGAATATGCTTATGCTATTTTGGAATATCAGCCTCATTTCGAAAATAAAGCATTATAATAGCGTTTTTGCTCAGGGCAGGCTTGGTATGTAGTTTACTTATTTCAAACTCAACTCACATCTCTTCTTGCCTTCTACCATCAATCATCTTTTATACAATGAACACGCTCAATATTACGCTTGAAGATTTTGGTTGGCAAGTCCTTCGAACCCCATTGTACCCAGCTACTTTGGGGCATCAAGATCACTTTTTCAAACTTCTAAAAACTCCGCTTTTTCAGCAAGCCATTTATTTATCTTCCACCAGCTTGTACCATTCCCTCCAAAAGTTATTAGAAGGTCAGCTTTCTGACAAGGAGAAGAAGCGTGTCACCCAATCCTTGTTTTCTTACTTCTTGCGGGCATCTTATCGTTGTACTCCTTTTGGTCTCATGGCAGGATTGGCACTGGGCGAGGTAAATGATCAAACCCAAATTGTTATCCAAGACATTGAGCGGCATAATAAAATAGATGCCGAAGTTTTGTATGTGTTAGACCAAGTTGTCCCACCCCCTCCGCAAGCAAAGTATCATCCTAACCCTACCTTGTATGCGTATGACCAACATACCCAAAGGTATTTTTATCGCGATGTGCAACACCACACCAAGCAAGGAGTGGGCTATCAGTTTCAATATTCATCGGTCGAAATCAATGAATATTTGGATATCCTACTTGGCGATACTTCGGCTCGTTCTCAAGAAGCCTATGTACAACAATTGGTAGCCGAAAATGTGGACCCGGAAAGTGCTACTGAATTTGTGCAAGATCTGATTGAGGCTCAGTTGTTGCAAAGCATCCACCAGGTGTCTCCGGTAGGGCAAAAACTCCAGGAAAGAATGTTGGCTGACCACGCCAATGGTCAAATCTTGTTGAATCAGATCCAGCAAGCCATTGAGGTGACTGACTATCAAACAATCGAGGCAAAAATTACCAACATTCTCCCTCGTTTGGGTCAATACATTCGTAATTTTTTTCATGTAGATACCCAAAGACATTCCCAATGTAATGCCCTTGGCCAAACGCTGGTCAATCAAATCATCCAAGTGGTGCAGGCACTACATCAGGTCATTCCAGCCAGGTTCAACCAATCACTGGTGCGGTTTCGCCAAACATTTAACCAAAGGTACGAAGGCCAACAAGTAGCCTTGATGGAGCTCCTCGACCCTGAAAACGGTATTTTGTACCCCGGTGGCAGTGCTTTGAAGCAACCTTATATTTTCAATCATTTGGGTTTCCCCTCAGCATCTTACTCCTCTAGTATGACTTTGGATGCTTGGCAATATTTTTTAATGGAAACTTATTCAAAATCACTTTTGGGAGAGAAAATAGTCAAATTATCCAGCCAAGACTTATTGGATAAGTTTGGCCAAACCAATGCAGCCCACCAACAATACCCCGAAAGCATTGGCGCATTGGTATCGGTATTGGGGCCGGATAAGATACAATTGAAAGGTTTGCACCCTGGAGCAGGTACTTTTCTGGGGCGTTTTACTTTGATGGACCCAAACCTTGAAAAAGCCGTTCACCAAATTACTGATTATGAACAACATACCAACCCCGATGTAATCTACGCTGAAATTGTCCATGCTCCAGCTCCTCCCAAAGTATATAACATTCTCAATAGGCCCGTTCATCTACGACATTATAAATTGGTGCTTTTTGCCAACCCCAATTTGTACTCAGCCGAGGAAGTGTTGCTACCCAAAGATATATTGGTCAGTGTAGTGAACGATGAAATTGTCCTACGTCATGTGCCTACTGGCAAACGAGTCATTCCTTTTCTTACGACGGCTCATAATCAACGGGGCAGCAATTTCCCCGCTTATAACTTGCTTTGTGATTTGGCATATCAAAATACCTACGTAAGCAACTGGAGCTGGGGAGCACTCAGTCACAGCATATTTTTACCCAGGGTTGAGATTGATGGCGTGGTGGTATCGCCAGCCACTTGGCGGGTCAAACAAATGGAAGATCTGAGCACCCTCGATATTCCCCAACGATTTTGGCTCACGTTGGGTGATCGTAAGTTATTGATTGACCAAAGTTGTGCCTTGTCTCAGCAAATTTTGCAAGAAAAAATTCAGAAGAAAAACCAAGAAATTACCGTAGAAGAGTATTTGTTTGAAGACTACGTGGTAACCGACGAAC
>CALDJV010000418.1 GCA_937899305.1 uncultured Cytophagaceae bacterium | reverse complement strand
AGTTAGTAGTTCGGAGTTGGTAGTTTTGTTTAGTCGATAGTCAATGGTCCATAGTCCATAGCCTAAACCGGTTTGCCTGTTCCCCCTTAAACTACCAATTTTAAACCCTGCGTTAAGCGTTTTGTAATTTGCTTATAATCAGTGATTTATCAATTTGGTAGTTAGAAGTTTTCTCTAGTTGGGAGTTAGTAGTTCGGAGTTGGTAGTTTTGTTTAGTCGATAGTCAATGGTCCATAGTAGCGCAAGGCGGAACAATTAGCTCAGCTCGCCAAGGCTCAGTTAATCAACAATTAAACATCAATACGTCGCCTTGCGCAACCATTTAACAATGAGCGCAGCGGAGCAATGTAACAATAGAAAAATGGAACAATAAAACCATTTAGCCATAGGCGGAATATTTACAATCTAATTTTTTTACAGGTTAACCAAGCGTTTTTATCCTGCTTTCAGGGTAGACTGGGATACCTATGCTTAAAATTGACATATTACCATGAATTTTTTTTATAAAATCATCTGTCTCTTGCTCGCCCTGAATAGCTATGGGCAAAATTGTTTGGTAACAGGCAAAGTCATTGACGAAAAAAAACAAGCTGTACCTTATGCTACGGTAGCTTTCAAAAACCAACAAGATAGTAACCAGGTATTTGGGACAATTACCAGCGATCAAGGGTTATTCTCCATCAAACTACCTCCTGCTCGTTACACCTGGGAGGTATCGATGGTTGGTAGCCAACCCTACCAACGGGTGCTCCATATCTTGCCTCAACAAAACAAAGTCAACTTGGGTGTTATTCGGATTCAAACTACAGTAACCCTGGATGAGGTCGTAGTCACGGCCGATAACTCACAGTATATCGAACTAGACAAGCAGGTCTATAATGTATCACAAGCACTATTGGCAGGAGGCGGCAGCCTGATAGATGTCATGCAAAACATTCCGTCGGTACAGGTAGAAGTAGACGGCAACCTCAGCATTCGAGGCAACGGCAACGTACGCATATTAATTGATGGGCGCAATAGCGGCATGACCGACCCAAGCGCATTTTTGCGTACCATTCCCGCTGGGAGCATCGAGCGCATCGAGGTCATTACCAACCCTTCTTCCAAGTATGTAGCTGAGGGTACTGGGGGGATCATCAATGTGGTGCTCAAAAAAGGCAAAAAACAAAGATTGACCAGTAGTTTTGAGGTATTTTCGGGAGTGCGCCTCAATGCAGGTGGCAATGCCAACCTCAGCCAAGGAGGCAAAAAACTGTCCTGGTATTTAAATACCGGGGTAGGCTACTCAGAGCCCAAACGATTGGATGAATTCGATGTAGCTCATTTTGGCAATGCTCCTTTCGAGACTCGACAAACAGGCGAAAAAGTATTAAAACAGTTTTATTGGTTCAACAATCTAGGAGGACAATGGAATTTGCACAAAAACCATCGTTTGAGTCTAGACCTGACCTACCGCAGGGCCCAGGTCCGAAACGAAAATACCATTCAATACCAAGACACCCAACAAGATGTACTCCTCAATCAATCACAAAGGCTGGACACCGAAACTTCCCAAAACCACTTGGTAAAAACCAGTATCGCCCACCAGTGGAAGTTGAACCCGCAAGGAGGTGCTTTGAACATTACCCTATTTGGCCAAGCCTCTACCGAAAATGCAAACGCTCACATGACAGAGCAATCATTGGCTCCTGTTGCGGCCGTTTCAAACCGGGATCGTTCATGTAACCAAATGCAAAATGTGCGTTATAGTCTTTCAGCCGACTATGTACAACCTTTGCCTGGAAAGGCTCAAATAGAACTAGGTGGCCGCCATAAAACCACCCAAATTCTCAATGACTTTGCCGTAGAACGCACCACCAATCAGTTCACCAGTCAGATTCCTGAGTTTACCGATGAAACCACTTATGATGAAACCGTGCAAGCTTTTTATGGGCAATACACCAAAACATTGGGCAAACTGAAGTATCAAATAGGTTTGCGTTCCGAAACCACCCAAATCTTAATTTCAACGGCAAACCGAACCCAGCAGCAGGCCATTGCTTATACCAACTTGTTTCCTTCGGCTTTTATGCATTATGATTTTAATCAACGACATCAAATTCGGTTGTCAGTCTCTCGGCGAATCAGACGGCCTCGTTTGAACGCCCTCATTCCTTTTTCTTCTTTCAGCGATGCCCGCCGTATACGCATTGGTAATCCTTCGGTCAATCCAGCTTTTGTCATATTTTCGCAGCTAGGCTATCAAGGCAAATTCGACAAACGTCTTTCCTTCAACCCCACCTTGTTTTATTACCATACCCACAATGTGATGGATTATTTCATAGAAAAGCGTACCCTCACTGTAAACGGGGTACCTCAAGAAATATTTGTCAGAAAAACCGTCAACATTGGAGAACGTAAACAACTGGGCCTAGAGATGAATGTATCGTATCAAGCCACCCGCTGGCTACGGTTGTACATCGAGGGGTTCGTCAGTGGATTCATTCAAGAAGGAAGCTTTCAGGAAGTAGATTACAACAGTACTGGGGCCATTTCGGCCGGGCGCTTTCGGTGGAACTTTCACCTCTCTAAAACCTTGAAACTGCAACTCCAACACCGCTTTGTAGGCGGCAACCAACGGGGGCAATTTATCCGAAGGTCGGTGTACCGAATGGATATGGGCCTGAGCAAACAATTTTGGGGTAAAAAGGCCACTTTGAGCCTCAATTTCAAAGATGTATTCAACACTTGGTGGTATCGGGTATACTCACAAGAAGCTACTTTCAGGCAAGACTATCGCGCTCAGGTCCGTATTCCACAAGCCAATATTTCATTCATCTATTTGTTAAACCAAAAAAAATACCAAGGAAAGAAAGGAAAACAATATGAAAAATATTAATCAAATACTGCGCACTTGGGCAATGTTGTGTCTGAGTGCTTCCAGCCTTTGGGCTCAAACCATCAGTTTTACCTTTGACGATGGTAGCACCCGCGACAAACCAGGTTATACTTTTGCAACTTGGAATGCTATGCTGCTCGAGAAACTAAAAAAAGCCGATGTAAAAGCGATGTTATTTGTGCGGGGCAGGGGCTTGCAAAACCAACGGGGTACTCAACTACTCCAAAGCTGGGATCAGCACGGGCACACCATTGCCAACCACACGTTTAGCCATCCCAATTACAGTAATCCCAAAGTAACTGTGGGGCAGTTCAATCAGGAATTACTCAAGAATGAACGTTTCATTCGTGGCTACACCCACTTTAAAAAATTCTTCCGTTTTCCGTACCTCAAAGAAGGAAACACACCGGAAAAAGTGAACGCTTTTCGGCAGTTTTTGAAGTCCCAAGGTTACCAAAATGGCCACGTAACCATCGACGCCTCAGACTGGTACATTGATCAACGTTTATTGAAAAAACTCCGCCAAAAGAAGTATCAAGATATCCAGAAGTTTCGGGAGTTTTACCTCAATCACATTTGGGAGCGGGCCCAATTTTATGAAAAACTGGGTTTTGAGCTTACCGGACGGCACATCAAACACAACTTATTGTTGCACCATAATTTGTGTTCGGCACTGTTTATTGACGACCTCATTGCCATGTTTAGAAACAAGGGATGGAAAATTGTATCGCCTCTGGAAGCCTATCAAGACCCTATCTATCGCCAAACCGCTAAATATGCCGGAGAGAGCTTGATTTATGCCTTGGCCAAAGACTCGGGAAAGTACCAGGGTAAACTACGCTACCCAGCAGAGGACAGCCGATACGAAAAGGCAAAGATGGATGCGCTGGGGTTGTGATGAAATATTATCAAAGTTAAAAATCCTTCGAAAAAACACTGTAACCAAAAATTTAAACAAGCTCTAAAAAACCGGTCATTGTCGTCCGTGATCGGTTTTTTATTCATCACTCAATCTCCTTAAAGTACCATTCTATCTACCATTAAACCATACTAGTCACTCCTCATACGCTTCAATTTCTCTCTCCTTCATTTCTCCACTTTTTATCCTACCCAACAGTATAAATGCCCAAATCGCTAATGAACGTTTTTTTAACACAACAAGTATGAAATACACCTGCTTATTTTTTTTATTGTACTACTTCGGCATTCCGAAGGTGGGTTTTGCTCAAAATGCGGACCCGACCAAGTTTACCCTCAGTGGTTACGTAGAGGATGCCGCTACGGGAGAAAAACTGATTGGAGCCAATGTGTATCACCCTGCATCTATGCAAGGCACTGCTACCAATGCTTACGGTTTTTTTAGTTTGACGCTGCCTCAAGGTACCTACGAAATTTTATGTTCTTATGTAGGATACGAGCCCATTAAAATCACGCTGAAATTAGACCAAGACCTTCGCCAGAACCTGGTACTCAAGGTAGCCACCCTGGAAACAGTAGAGGTGGTTGCTAATGAATCCATTCAGGAACTCAACCAAATGAGTAGTCATACCATTGCAATTGAAAAAGCAAAAAAATTGCCTTCTTTTATGGGTGAACAAGACATCTTAAAGGTCATTCAATTGCTACCAGGGGTCCAGTCAGGGATAGAAGGCTCCAGTGGTTTGTATGTCAAAGGAGGAAGTGCAGATCAAAACCTGGTTTTATTAGATGGCGTACCCATCTACAATGCATCCCATTTGGGAGGGTTCTTTTCGGTCTTCAACGCTGACGCCATCAATCACGTCCAGTTGATTAAGGGTGGATTTCCAGCCCGTTATGGAGGCCGACTTTCCTCGGTTTTGGATATTCGTATGAAAGAAGGCAACTTCAAAAAATTTCACGGATCGGGTAGCATTGGCATCATATCCTCTAAATTACAATTCGAGGGGCCCATCAAAAAAGAACAAACCTCTTTTATGGTTTCGGCACGCCGTACCTACTTTGACTTACTTACTCGTCCAATTGCCAAGGCACAAAGTGGAGGGCCAGCGGGTTACTATTTTTACGACTTCAATGTCAAGGTCAATCACCGTTTTTCATCTAAGAGTCACTTGTATTTGAGCACTTACCTGGGAACTGATCGTTTTTTTAATAAAACTGAAGATGAATACCGAGGGATCAATGGACAACAAGTAACCAGTAAGGAAAATAACCACTTGCGCTGGGGAAACCGCATTGTGGCCCTTCGCTGGAACTATGCCTGGACTCCCCAGTTGTTTAGTAATGTGACCGCCACTTATAGTCGTTATCGATATGATATATTATCAGAATACACATCACAAGATGCCAGCTTCCAGGAATTGTTTAGGTCAACTTTTGTCTCAGGTATCGAGGATTGGACGCTTAAGGCGGACTTTGATTATGTTCCTAACCCCAACCACTACATTAGGTTTGGATTGGGTGATATATATCATACTTTTAATCCTGGTGCCAATCAAATAAAAATTTCTTCACTCGATGAAAACATAGATACCAAATCGGGTACCCCTGAATCATTTACGCACGAATATTACGCTTATGTAGAGGATGATCTTAAAATATCTGATTGGCTCAAAGTCAACCTAGGCTTGCACTTTACCGGTTTCTGGAGCAAGGAATTCAATTATACATCTTTGCAACCCAGGTTTTCTGCCCGTATTTTAACTGGCAAAAAAGGCGCTATTAAAGTTTCCTATGCCCGTATAGCGCAGTTTTTACACTTACTGAGTAATCCTACAGTTGGCCTACCCGCTGACTTGTGGGTCCCCCCTACCCAACGCCTAAAACCAGAAGAAGCCCATCAAATAGCCTTGGGGTATACCCGTCGTTTGAGCAAAAACTACGAAATAAGCCTTGAAGGGTATTACAAGACAATGGACAATCTTATAGAATACCTGGATGGGAGTTCATTTTTTGGTACTGACAAAAATTGGCAAGATAAAGTGGCTCTTGGCCGCGGATGGAGTTATGGGGCAGAGCTGTTGCTGGAAAAGAAAAAGGGGAAAACAACTGGTTGGATAGGTTATACACTTGCTTGGTCTAATCGACAGTTTCCCGAGATTAATTTTGGTGAAGTATTCCCTTTTCGTTATGACCGTCGTCATGACATTAGCATAGCTTTCAATCATAAATTTAATGACAGAATAGACATCGGGGCTACTTGGGTATATGGTACAGGCAATGCTGTTACCCTACCTACCCAAAAAATCAAACATTTTATACCTCAGTTGACAAATAATACCATTAGCTATTTCGATCAACGAAACAACTATCGTACACCTTCCTACCATCGTATGGACCTTGGAATCAATTTTCGAAAGAAGAAAAAATGGGGAGAACGGGTTTGGAGTGTGGGGTTTTATAATATCTATAGCCGACAGAATCCTTTTTACTTGTACTTAAACACCAAAGCTGATGGCTCTGTGGCACTCACCCAAATATCCATCTTCCCTATACTACCCTATGTAAGCTACAATTTTAAATTTTAACCCCTGCCCACTTCTTAAAACTGTACACAATGAAAAGAATATTTTTTGTATATATCATTGCCATGAGCGTGTTGACTTTTGCCTGTGAAAAAGAAATTCCTTTCCGGGCGAATGATAGTCGTACCCAGGTAGTAGTCAATGGCTTCAATACCCCCGACAGTACCTTTCGCTTGCACCTTAGTCAAAGTTTACCCATTACTGCCAACAATAGTATTGTCCCTCCCAATATTACGCAAGCCATCGTGAAGCTATATAACGCTCAAAATCAACTGATTACCAAGCTCAATCACCAATCAGAAGGCGTCTATATATCGGAAACAAACACTTATCCTATTCAAGGGCAACGCTACCATTTAACCGTAGAAACTTTAGGTTTTCCCTTAATCAAAGCCCAGGATATCATACCCAAAGTCTCCGAATCATTCGAGGCAACAGTTGATTCCAGAGAAATAGACGGTCATTTTGGTAGAGAAACCACTGTTTTGTTCATCTTAAAGTTTAAGGACATACCCCAAGAAGAAAATTTCTACATCATAAGTGTTGATAAGGTTGTTACCAATGGAAGCGTCCTCGATTTTGAGCCTATTTCTATATCTTCTGATGATGTAAACATTGATGCTGTAGAGGACAGTGAGGGGTTTTCGCGTGAAAAAACACTTTTTATGAAAGACAACGCATTTGACGGTCGTAACTATACCCTTAAGTTTAATCACTTTACTTCATTTGTTTCTCCATCTACCAAATATAGAATAAGTTTAAAAACGTGTAGTGAGGCGTATTACCAGTACCTTCGTTCTATTACCCAAAACGAGTTAAACAAGTATGACCCATTTGCCCAGCCAATACAAATTTTCTCTAACATAGAAAATGGCATTGGCATATTTGGCGGCTACGTGGAAAAAACAAAAGAAGTCACCCTTGGAGAATAGCAGAAAATCAACCTTTACTTTAAGATAGATGCGGGCATTCTTCAAATAAGTTACTTGATTGCTCATCTATAAATTAAAGCCTGTCATAAGCAAAAAATGACAGGCTTTTTGTATTTTGGGTCAAAACCTAAAAGAATCAAAAATGCAAATTTTGGAATCCACCATTTCATCGGTGACCGTATTTAGTGATCGGGCCGAGGTTACCCGTACTGCTACTTTAGAGCTGGTACCGGGTGAACATATTGTTAGATTTGATCGGTTGCCCGACAAAATAGAACAAAAAAGTATTCAGGTAGGCGGTGAAGGCGACGCGGTACTCTCTAGTGTAAAGTTTAAGGTAGAACACTACGAAGAAACACCCGACGAAGATAAAAAAGCCCTATTAGATGAAAAACAAGACCTCGAGGATCAGCAAAAACTCCTTCAAAACAAGGTCAATCGTTTACGCAATGAACAGGACTTTATCGATAAAATTACCGTCAAGCTTACCACCCCCATCGAGGAAGACATTCCTAGCCTGGACCCTCAGCAATGGGAAAACATGTTTGGCTTTTATAGCGAAAAATCGGAGGCATTGGACCAAGCCATTTTTGCTACTGAAAAAGAAAAACAAGCCCTCTATAAAAAGATAGAAAAACTCCAAAATCAATTAAATGATTTACAATACGACGATACCCGCACTAAAAACCAAGTAGAGGTCATCATTCAGATGAACAGTGAGGGAAGTTTGCAGCTCAATTTGTCTTATATTGTATACGATGCCCAGTGGCAACCTTTTTACGATTTGCGGGTGTCTACCCAAGAGAAAAAAATGAACCTCACTTACAATGCCTTGGTAAAACAAAACACCGACGAAGACTGGAGTGAGGTAGCGGTGAAGCTCTCTACTGCCCAGCCCCAAATCAGTGGGCGCCAGCCAGAGCTAGAGCCTTGGCGGATTGACATTGGGGGTAAAATTTCCAAGGAACTGCTTCGCAATGTCAACTTTGAGGCATCGTATGCTCCAACGGATAAGAAGGTAAAAGAAAAACTCAAAGATGTAGACAGTCTACCCGATTTTGGCGGTGGCGGAGACGATTTCCAAAAAGCCACTTCTCAGGTAGAAACCAGTGCCACTGCGGTATTTTTCAATATTGCGGGCAAACATACCATCAAAAGTGACAATACCGATCAGCAAGTCACCATTATGATGGAAGACTTTGGGGCTTCGTTTGAATATTCGGCGGTGCCCAAGCTATCGCCTTATGCTTACTTACGAGCCAAGGTGACCAACAGTACTGAATATCCTTTTTTGGAAGGTACTACCAATGTATTTTTGGACAATAACTTTGTGGCCAACGCCAGTCTGGATATGGTGGCTCCTACCGAAAGTTTCTGGACCTTTTTGGGCATAGATGAAGGAATGAAAGTAGAGCGAAAGTTTCTGAAAAAGTACGAGAAAAAAGAAGGCAAGTTGTTCAGCAAAAAGACTAAAAATATTGTGTATGAATATGAGCTGGTGATTCAGAATTATAAGAAAACCACCGAAAAAATCACCCTGAAAGACCAAATTCCGATTTCGCAACATGACGAGATCAAGGTACACTTGCTGAAACCCGAGTACAAGGAAGATACCGATCAACTCAAAAAAGACAAGTACAATTATCTGGAATGGATGTATGAAATGGCACCAGGTAAGGAAGAAAAAATTCCTTTTCACTTTTCGTTAGAATATCCTCATGATGTAAAACTAACCGGAATAGAAGAAGAATGACTCCATCTAACCCTCCTCAAATAGTAGACTCAAGCATTGGCTCGGTCACGGTGTATCAAGACCGCGCCGAAGTAACCCGTTTGACCCAACTGGACCTGACCGCCGGCGAACATACTTTGATATTTGACCAACTCCCGGCCAGCATCGAGGACAAAAGCATCCAGGTAAGTAGTACTGGTACCCCCATTGTGCTCAATCAGATCAAGTTTTCGAGTGAACACTACGAAGAAAGTCCTGATGAAGCCGTACAAGCCGTTCAGGGCCAAAGTACTCAGTTTAAAGAAAAGCAGTGGGAATTGAAGGACCGCCTTAAACGGCTCGTGGGCCAGCAAAAACTTTTGCAAGGCATGGCCCAGCGAGTAACCCGTCCTACCAAAGGGCAAAAGGAGGCCAAAACCCAAGCTTGGTTTAAAATGCTAGAGTTTTACCAACAAAAGCAAGTAGCCATTGACGACCAATTGCATACAACCACTCAGGAACTGAACCGCAACCAGGAAGCTTTGCAAAAAGCCAATGCAGATTATAAAAAATTCCTGGGACAGCGCCATAAAACCCGTCGTCAAGTAGCTGTAAATATTACTGCTACCCAAGCAGGTATCGTCGAGTTATCTATTTCTTACGTGGTATATGGAGCCAGTTGGGAACCCTACTATGATTTCCGGGTTTTTACTGATACCGAAATGTTGGAAATGACTTACCAAGCCTTGATTCGCCAAAATACCGAAGAAAACTGGGAAAATGTCACCTTGAAACTCTCTACTGCCAAACCCCAAATTGGTGGTCGTCAACCTGATTTACAACCTTGGCGAATTGAACAATATGTGCCTCCTCTACCCATGATGATGGCGCGTAATCAGGCCGCCATGCCCAAGGGAAAAATGATGGTGCGGAAAAAATCCAAAGCAATGCCTCAAAAACTTGACCTTTCGGTTGGTGGCATGTTGTCAGATGATATGCCTAACAGAAGTGGAAGGATAGACGATGATTTCGAGGAGCTACGCTCCATTGAAGAGGAAGAAAAAGAAAGGGGCATATCGCTTGGTTCAGCAGTGTATGATGGAGATACGATTGATGACTTCTTGGAACAAGATGCCTTACGCAAAGAAGCAATGAACACAAGCCATTTGGAAAACAAACCGCAAGCCCTGGATCGCTCATCCTCTAAGGTACAAACTGGCGGCACTGCAGTGTCTTTTGAGATCGTTGGCCAACATACGGTCAAAAATGATGGTACCGATCAACAGGTTACCATTCTAAAAAACCAATTCAAGGCCCATTTGCAGTATTCAGCCACTCCCAAACTGTCGGCTTATACTTACCTAAGGGCCAAAACCGTCAACAATACCGATTACCCTTTGCTGGCCGGCAGTACCAACGTGTTTTTGGATAACAACTTTGTGGCCAATGCCAGCATAGATACGGTGGCTTCCA
>CALDJV010000417.1 GCA_937899305.1 uncultured Cytophagaceae bacterium | reverse complement strand
GACTGTGCCAAAGTTCTGAAATGGGAAAGTAATTATTTTCTTATCCCTTAGCAACTGGTTTTACTATAAAATATGGTGTATTTTTTTTGTAACAAATCACTATGAAAACAACAAATCATTCACTTAAAATACTACACAAAAAATGGTCTATTTTTCTGTTTTGTTGTTTTATTCAATCCACTCTTTTTGCTCAAACTGATGTCAAGCCCAAAGAAAACAATGCTTTGGTACACAGTGATACGACCAAGCCTGCGAAAGATATGACTTTTTACGCAAAAAGAATTCAAGGACTGGTTCAAAAATTTGAGACAAAAGCAGAATTGGGCGCCTTTTTTATTCAGATTATGCAATCTTTGACCCAACAAGAGGCTGAAAATTTTTTCAATCGCTTCGAGCGTTCTGGAGCCCTTGCCAAGAGATTGTTTCCCAAAAATAACTATGAAGTAGCCAATAGTAATCCTGACATCAAAAAAAATAACTCCAGCCTAAAAAACTACGGAAAGACCATCAAAAAATCGCTCCGAAAAGCCAGTGAAAAAATCGAAATGGGGGTCTTTTTTCTTCAATTAATGCAAGCCTCTTACAAAAAAGATGCTAAAGGTTTTTTAAAGAAAATTTACAAAAATAACCCTTCTTTGGTCTCATTGAATGAGCTTTTTCTAGCAGAGATTAACCACTACAACAACCATCTTGATACTGCCTGGAACTACTACCGAAAAGCATTTGACAAGTTTTCTAAAATCAAGGAAGATTCACTACGCATTATAGAAAACAAAATGGCCGTAAAAGACATCAAAGAAATCATCCGCACCAAAATGCAAGAATGTTACAATGCCATTCAACATACCCAAAACGCTTACAGTAGGCCTATCAACAACTTAGGAAAAGCCATCAATAGTGAGTACGACGATTATGCCCCAGTGATTTCCTCGGATGAATCTACGCTCATTTTTACGTCTCGACGACCCAATACTACCGGAGGCAAAATTGATGTAGAAGATAGCTTATTTCACGAAGATATTTACATTTCTTACAAAACAAAAGGCTACTGGAGTGAGCCTCAAAAAATCAAGGACTTCAACACCTCTACCCACGAATCAGGGGTGGCACTGTCTCCCAACGGGAAACAACTTTTTATTTATCGTGATAATCAACAAGGGAATCTCTATGTATCTGATTTGCAATCTGACTATACTTGGTCCAAACCTCGTTCGTTGGGTCGTCACATCAATACCATGCACCATGAGGCATCAGTTACGATCACCAAAGATGGGCAAACTATTTACTTTTCGAGTGATCGCCCTGGAGGGTATGGAGGATTGGATATATACCAAAGTACCAAGCAGAAAAATGGCCGATGGGGTCGGGCAGTAAACCTGGGACCAGAGATCAATTCGGAAACGGATGAAGATTCTCCCTTTATTCATGTAGATGGTCACACCCTTTTTTTTAGTTCACGTGGTCATCGCCAAGATTCTTCCCGCATCGATCATGACATTTACCGTACGCACCTCGAGGGCGACAAGTGGACCAAACCAGAAAGCCTGGGATATCCCATCAACACCCTCAAAAATGACATTTATTTTGTATTGTCTGGTGATCAAAAACGAGGCTATTATTCCTCAGTAGAAGAAGGAGCCGCCAACCAACAGGACATTTATGTCATTTCAATGCCCAAGTACAACATCCAAAAAGTCAATGAAATTGGCTTTCAGGTCGCGGTCAGAACATTGCCCATCAAGTTTTTACCCAGCTCCAAAACCGAAAGATCCATTGTCATGCTAAGAGGGGCGGTCACTGATGGCGTGTCCAAAAAATTATTAGATGCCAAGATGCGTTTGATTGATGTAGCTACCAACAAAGTAGTTGACGAATTTAGCTCGGTCAATCCTGCGGGGGCTTATTCTACCACGATGGAAGCCGGAAAGAAGTACTTGTTGTATGTTCAGAAAACGGGGTACATGTTTTATTCTACTTATTTTGATATTCCCCAAAACAGTGCTACCAGCGAAAAAGTACTGAATATTCAACTAAAAAAATTAGCCACCACTACTCCCTCTGATTTTCAGATCTTCTTTAAGTTCTCGAGTAAGAAAATTGAAAAATACAGTCATCCTTCTTTGGATAAGCTGGTCAATTTTTTGGAAACCAACCAAAAAGTGAGGGTAGAACTGGGAGGATACAGTGATGAACTGGGAACTCAGAAAAACAATGTAACTTTGTCGGAAGAACGGGCCAAAGCAGTAGTAGATTACCTCATCAAGAAGGGAATTGATTTTTCACGTCTTACTTATCGAGGATACGGCAAAGTAAGTCCCAAGCATCCTAATAAAACCGCCCATGGCAGGATTCTAAATCGCCGGGTAGAATGTAAAGTAATTGAGTATTAGCGTATCTTGAGCTAAAAAACGCCCCATTCGGAAACTTTTTTTAGCTCATTCTATTTCTTAACATTGACAATCGTGATTACTTACTTTTTACCCATTTTCATTTGATCTCAACATGCTGGCCAATTTTATTATCGCCATTTTCTGGACGGTTTTCATTATATACATAGGTTCCAACTTTTACACCAACCTACTCGCTGAACGCCAAAACACTCCTCGTCGTCGCATTAGGAGGTATTATCAAGAATTGGAACAAGCCGCTCGCCTGGGTGAAGCCGCCTTGAAAGTTCCTTTTCAGAATTTACTCTATGATTATACCAAGGAGTACGGGCGTAAAATGCATATTGCCCACCTCTCCCCTACCGCTCCTGCTCAGGCCACTACTCCGCCTCAACGCGTAGTAACTGGACATTGGGAAAGTTTGAGCTTGTTTTTAGACTTGGATGCTGAAGTAAATCAACGCATGATGATGGGCTACCCTCGTCAAAACGTGCTATTCGAGAACACCCATACGATGGTGCTTATACAACGAGGGAAAAAAGTAGCCCAGATAAAAATGGAGGACTGGAGCAAACTGCACCAACTCCTACTCAAGTTTATGCAGTTCGATCCGGTTCAAAACAATCAGTAATGTATTTAAATCGCTTGAAAATTTTTACCAAACCCACCCACATTAACGATAGCCTTTTGCTTGTAAATTGAACAATTCAGCATAATAACCATCTTTGGTCAACAACTCCTCATGCGATCCAATCTCTACTTGTTGTCCTTGTTTCAAAACCATGATGCGATCCGCCATCCGTACCGTCGAAAACCGATGAGAAATAAGGACTGCACTTTTGCCTTGAGTCAATTCAGCAAATCGTTGAAATACTTCAAACTCGGCTCGTGCATCCAACGCTGAAGTGGGTTCGTCTAATACAATTAACTGGGCATCACGCATATACGCCCTGCCCAAGGCCACCTTTTGCCATTCTCCTCCCGATAGCTCTACCCCATTGGCAAACTTTCGCCCCAACATTTGATTGTATCCATCAGGTAATTTGGCCACTACTTTATCGGCCAAGCTTTGTTCTGCCGCGTTCACAATCTTGGCCACTTGTTCCTTCTCCTCTATTTTACCAATGGCTATATTTTCCGATACATTCAATTGAAACTTGACATAATCCTGAAAAATAACTCCAATCAATTGCCTCAGTGCAGTCAAGTCGTATTCTTTCAGGTCATACCCATCCAACAATATCCGCCCTTCGTCGGGGTCATACAAACGGGTCAACAACTTAATCAAAGTCGTTTTTCCGGCTCCATTTTCTCCTACCAAGGCCAGTTTTTCGCCCGCTTTGAGCGTAAATGAGATATTCTTAACTGCCCATTTATCGGTATTGGGATATTTAAAGCTCACGTTTTCAAATACGATCCCTTGTTGAATTTCAGCTGGTAATGGTCTGGGTTTATGAGGAGATAAAATAAGTGGTTTGATTTCAAAAAAATCAAACAAGTCTTGTAAATACAACGCTTGCTGGGCAATTGTTGAAAAATCGGATAAAATCTTTTGACTCAAATCCCTCAAGCGATTGAATGAACCCGCTAAAAAAGTGAGGGTACCAATCGTAATGAGCCCTTGAATGGTTTGAAAAATGATTAATCCATAAGCCACATAATATCCAATACTCCCTAGTATATTGAACAATCCACCCCAAATCGCTCTTTTGACCGATATTTTTCGATTGGCATCATAATATTCACCCGCCAATTTTTTGAAACGTTTGGTCAAAAAATCAGACAAACCAAAAATCTTTACTTCTTTGGCCGTTTCATCACTTGCCCCCACAAACCGTAAATAGTCTAGTTCTCTACGTTCAGGAGTCCAGTTTAAGCTCAATGAATATTTAGAGCGATTGAAGTAGGTTTCACTCAAAAAAACCGGAATAACCGATACCACCAACAACAGAATCAACCAAGGATTGAAGAAAAGTAGTCCTGCACTTAAAAAAACGGCCGTAATAATGCCCTGGGCTTGGCTTAAAATCAAAGATAGTAATACCACTCGAGTAGTAGTTTGACGCCGGGCTCGTTCTAGTTTATCATAAAAAACAGCATCTTCGAACTGAGGTAAATCCAGGCGAGCCGCTTGCTCCATCAAACGTACCGAAGTTTCATTGTTGAACAAATCTCCTAATAGTGCATCCATCAAGGTGATGGCTCGCTTCAAGGCATCTGAAAGAACCACCAACCCCAATTCAATCAAAACCCATTTCCATAATTCAGTAGCATCGTACCAGTTCGCTAAACCACCGGTTTGATACAATGCTACAATCATATCCAGGATGATTTTCCCAACATACAACATCGCCAAGGGTAACCCTGAAGAAATCAACCTTAGTATCACATTGGCCAAGGTATATGTTTTACTGGTTTCCCAAATGAGTTTGAAAAACTTTGGCAGGTTCCGGAACGCCTTCAGATTTTCCCTAAAAGACGTCACCTTTGTAGCCTTACCCCTTCCCTTCCTGCCAGGGTTGAGCTTGGCAAATTCAGCTAATGACATGTATTCAAATTTTATTGTAAAGAATATTGTAATTGATGTGTGGTATATGCACCAAGTGAGAAATTAGGTCTGGCAAATACCGAAAAGGAGTCCTCAGGGAAACCCAAAAGGAGCAAGCAAGAAAGAAAAAAAGGAAGGAATAACTACCAGCCAATTTTCATCAGCTGGTAGTCAATGTATTATATTTTTTCTACAATCAGATTATGATTTGTATAAATACAAATATCAGCTGCAATATGAAGGCTTTCTCTTACCATTTCTTCAGCCGTCATGTTAGGAGCATGCTTCTTTAGAGCAGCCGCTGCCGATTGGGCATACATACTACCCGAGCCAATAGAAGCAATGTCATTATCAGGTTCTAGTACATCCCCAGTACCCGAAATCACCAATACTTCATCTTTAGAGGCAGTAATCAACATCGCTTCTAGTTTTCGTAAATAGCGGTCGGTGCGCCAATCTTTAGCCAACTCAATGGCTGCTCGCTTCATATTTTTACCATAAGCATTGAGTTTTTCGTCAAACCGCTCAATCAAGGTAAACGCATCGGCAGTAGAACCGGCAAATCCAGCTAAAATCTTACCATCCGACAACTTTCTTATTTTACGTACATTGCTTTTGGCCACTGTATTTCCCATAGTAGCCTGTCCATCGGCACCAATGGCTACTTCTCCATTATGTACAATTGCCAACACAGTGGTGGCGTGAATTTTTTGCATCATAAATCAAATATATCTAATAATGTATATTAAGTCTTGACTTTTGCAGCAATTACTTTCCAGATCTTTGGCCTTGTTGTGGCAAGCCCCAAAAAAGACTTGTATGATCTTGCTACATTTATATCATACAATGAGGGAGTTCGCTTCGAGATTTGGCCCCCATTCATCAAAAGTCGACCTGCTCTCATCTACCCCTTCAATTATTTTAACCCTGAGAAACTTCTCTTCAAACCTGTATCCTTATTGTAAGCAAGTCTGTACAATCCTAGCGCCAAAGTCAATTTACTGTCAGAACGTCAGTTGCATCATTCAAATAATAATTATTGCAAAACCCACACCCTGTCCAGATCAAAGAAACAAAATCAGGTTCGTAATTTTAACACAACCAATCTTTTGTTTGGCAAAGATGTTGTTCCTATTTTTGAATTAGTATTCATGTTTTATTTGTTATTTTAGCGTAAGTAAACCAATCATTACCAACAATTTAGCCCCTATCAAATTCTATGGATCGAATCTTAAGCACCAAAGAAAAAGCATTGTCAATTAACCTCGCCGCCGAAAAATACGGCTCTTTTGCTGAAATCGGCGCTGGCCAGGAGACTGCTGCCATTTTTTTTAAAGCAGGTGCCGCCTCCCAAACGATTGCTAAGACCATGTCAGCGTATGACATGAAATTTAGCGATGCCATTTATGGTGCCGAAGAAAGTGGACGCTATGTATGCGAACCTCGCTTGACTCGTATGTTGGAGAAAGAATATGGGCTTTTGGAAGAACGATTAGGGGAAATAAGAGGCGAGAAATCTACTTTTTTCGCTTTTGCAAATACGGTGGTAGCGCTCAACTACCATAAAACCAATGTAGGTCACGGATGGTTGGGTATCAAATACCAGCTACGTCCTGAAACTCCTCCCAATGAAATCATTGTTCATGTGTTTATGCATGACAATGACACCTTGGCTCAACAACACGCCTTTGGGATCATTGGCACCAACCTGATTTATGGCGCATTTAACTATTACGATGCCCCCGAAATTCTGCTAAAATCATTGCTGGATGGCTTGGGAAGAGATCGGGTAGAAGTAGATATGATTCGTATGACTGGTCCTGACTTCAAAAGGATTGACAATCGTTTGCTTACCCTACAACTCGTAAAAAATGGATTGACCAATGCCGCTATGTTTGGTCCAGACGGTTCGGTAAACCAAGTATCCGACTTTATATACAAAAAAAATATTTTGGTACTTCGCGGTCGTTTTCGTCCTCCCACAAATGTAAACCTGGACATGCTCAAGTGTGGCCTGGAACAATTTAAAATGGAAGAGGATGTAGATGAAAACAAACTCATTGTGTTGACTGAGCTTACCTTGCACGATCTGATGATGGGTAAAAAAGACATCGACTATCGTGATTTCCTCGACCGGGTAGACATCTTGTGTTCGCTTGGGCAACATGTACTCATCTCTAACTATCAAGAGTATTATCGTTTGGTCTCTTACCTATCTAATTTTAATCGCGGGCGCAAAATTGGGATCATTCTGGGAATTTATGTATTGGAGCTTATTTTTGACGAAAAATATTATGAAAACCTCTCAGGGGGAATTCTGGAATCTTTTAGTACCCTGTTTAGTCGCAATGTAAAACTGTATGTCTACCCTGCCTATATGCGAGACATGCCCGACGAGCTGTATACTTGCGCCAACTTTGACCTGTCTCCTCACCTCATGGACTTGTATGAGTACTTGATTGTGAATGACAAAATAGAAGACATTGAAGATTTTGAACGCGATAGTCTGAAAATCATTTCAGACAATGTACTCAACATGATTAAGCAAGGAACACCCGGCTGGCAAAAGATGGTGCCTGCCAAGGTAGCCAATGCAATTACCGAAAAAAGACTATTTGGTTATAAGCCCGACCAGGTAGAGGCCAAATAACACCATATTGAATACCCTCAAAGCCCGTCTCATCAAGAACGGGCTTTTTGTTAAACTGGTAGGCACATATCCATTGACTGCGGATTGAAAGGACCAATCAACGATTTTTGGTGCCCCTCATTGTAAATTGTTTGGGTGTATATAATCCTAAAAAATCAACTTTGTCAATACCTACTATCAACCCAAAAACTCCAGAAACAGCGTAATCGTTTATCCGCCAAGTTATTTCAATTATCGAGGCTAATTTTGTTTTTTTAGCAAAATAACTTTTATTGCATGCCAATCTTCTAGGCTAAATTTAGTCCTAAAAAATCAAGTTATTTTACTCCTTTTCTATCGTTTATTGGTTCCTCCAAATAATTGTCTTTTTGAAGGGTTGATAGCGATATTATTTTTTGACTTAAAGAAATCTATATATTAATTTTTAATTATTAACATTTATGAATTTTCCGGATAATCTAAAATATACCAAAGAACACGAGTGGGTGAAGTTATTGGATGATAACACTGCGGTGATAGGTATTACTGCGCATGCTCAAGGTGAGCTGGGAGATATAGTTTACGTTGAAATCGAGACCGAAGGAGAAGAGTTAGAAAAAGATGCGGTTTTTGGTACGGTAGAGGCAGTAAAAACTGTAGCAGATCTTTATTTACCGGTAGCGGGTAAAGTACTGGAAGTCAATGAGAAACTAGCTGATAACCCGGAATTAGTAAATGAAGATCCATATGGTGATGGATGGATGATTAAGATGCAAGTTGCTAATCCAGACGATTTGAGCGAACTTTTACCAGTAGCTGAATACAAAGATCTTGTAGGAGCTTAAATCAGTCCTACACAGTATAAGTCATTGGTATGTATCGATACTACCAATGACTTTACCTTTTTGATTATTTCACAATTCTTTTGCAGAATTGTCCCTCCAAATTTTCCTCCAAATATGTTTTTAAGATACAATTTATATACGATTTCTTGGGCAATTATTATGTTTTTGTTAACCATTGCCACCAAGGGTGACTTGCCCAAAATGGACCAATGGGACTTGCTTAGCTTTGATAAGTTTGCTCATTTTAGTCAGTTTTGTATCTTGATATTTTTAATGATCATTGGGTTTCATAAACAGCACACATTCAGGGCATTAAGGTATAGACCTATCCAAATATCTTTGATTATATGCCTGGTATATGCGCTGGTTCTTGAAATACTGCAACTCCTGCTGGCTAGTGGCAGAAGTTTCGACTTCACCGATGCATTAGCAAATATTCTTGGGTGTTTTGGAGGTTTGTTAATTTTTTATTTGATCTATAAAATTTAAACTAAGAGTTTAGTTTTTTTGAAAAAGATTGAATATATTTGTTTTGTATTACAGAATGTTATCGAATATTTGAAGAAATACCAAATAAGTAAAGTTTGAATTATGGAGTTAAAAAAGAATCCTAAAGTAGATATAGGACGGAAAAAGTGGATGTTGTTCAGCATCGGGCTTGCCATTACTATGCTATTTCTGGTAGTGTCGTTTGAGTGGAAAGTATACGACAAAAACGCTCAAGTGGTGGTTCTTGAAGAAGAGGAGATCGAAGATATGATGGAGGATCCTCCAATCACACAACAACCACCTCCTCCCCCACCCGTGTTGCAACAACCAGAAGTGGTAGAGGTTCCTGATGAAGAGGAAATCGATGATGAAATCGAGGCAAACATGGATATTGAATTGAAAGATATCCCCACTCCAGCTCCTCCTAAAGCAAAACCTAAGAAGAAAAAGAAACCAAAGGTAGAGGAGAAGGAAGAAGAGATCTTTATGATTGTAGAGGAGCAAGCAATGCCTAAAGGTGGTCTAAAAAAATTCTACAAATACATTTCTGATAACTTGAGTTATCCATCACAAGCTCGTCGTATGGGAGTGGAAGGTCGAGTGTTTTTGCAGTTTGTAGTAGAAAAAGACGGTAGCATTACCGACATCAAGGTATTGAAAGGTATTGGCTCTGGTTGTGATGAAGAAGCGGTAAAAGTGTTGAAATCTGCTCCCAAGTGGAAGCCAGGTAAGCAACGTGGTAAAGCGGTGAGAGTTCGTCGTTCTATCCCTGTTTTCTTTAAATTACAATAGTAGGCAACTACCTATTACAATAGTTTTATGAAATTATGAAACCTGACTAAATTTAGTCAGGTTTTTTTATTTTCTTTCTGGCCATGCAACCCCTCCCAAAAATTTGGTGTCTTTCCTCAACAGTAGTAGAATCTATTAGCATTGTATTTCTTGATTTTATGCAAATATGGCTGAAGCAAAAAAAATGCATTTCTTGATGATTCTGGCTATGTTAAAAAAATATTAAGTTCAATAAAAAAGGGCTTGATTACTTTAAAAAATTCAATGAAACACCTAGTTTTGCCCCACATCAACACCAATAAATGCAATTTCAGTATTTATTCTAATTAGGTGAATCTATTCACAATACTTTTACGTACTTAATTAAAACAATATTGCTTACACCATAAACCAATACTATATGGTTATAAAACTACTTAAAAAATTTTCGTACTAATTTAATCTAAAATTGATATAATGGAACTCAAAAAAAATCCAAGTGTCGATATAGCACGTAAAAAGTGGTTCTTTTATAGTATTGGACTCGCTGTAACTTTGTTCTTTATCGTAGCTGCTTTCGAGTGGAAAGTATATGACGACAATGCTCAAATAGAGATCATTGAAGAAGAAGAAATCGAAAATATGATGGAGGATCCTCCAATCACACAACAACCACCACCTCCTCCACCCGTGTTGCAACAACCAGAAGTGGTAGAGGTACCCGACGAAGAGGAAATCGATGATGAAATCGAAGCAAACATGGATATTGAATTGAAAGATAT
>CALDJV010000416.1 GCA_937899305.1 uncultured Cytophagaceae bacterium | reverse complement strand
CAATTAGCTTTATACTTTAATATCCATAAGTAATATGAAAGCCTGGGTACGTTGTGCTCAGGTTTTTTTGATGATTTGCGGCTGCCTCATCATTTGCTTTAGGCCCTGCTCTCCATCACGCGTCGCCCAATTGTTTTTCTCCAAACTTACCTGCGGCTACAAACACCTTAGGATATTCATTTTTGATAAACTGCCGTGCCGTCATAATCGAGGTCATCAGTTGTTCCCTCTTTGCGTTGGCTTGTTGCACTACCTGTTCCTCTTGTTTCATTTGATGCAATGCAGTTTCGTATTTTTTTCTTCCCCGGTTAGACACTCGCTTCAAAAAGGAGATGATGGCATACAATGCCAACAAAATGATCCCATAGCTCACCATCATAAAAAACCTTCCTTCTTGCACTCCCGACGAAGCATCAAAGATTACCCAAACCATCATTCCTCCAATCACCACCATCAATAGGTACAAGGCATTGCGAAACCAGCCCGTTAACTTCGAAAAGGGCGTAACTTTGGGGGGCGCTACGTTGGCAATTTTCTTTTGTACTATGGGGGTGTCATTGTATTTGTTGAGGTTGGCTTTGAGTTGAAACACTTGCTCAGGAATTTGATGGTCTGATTCGCCCTGCTCTACGGTGTTTAGATCTTGTTCATATGCTTCTACTTCTTTGAGTAGCTCAAATACCTTTTCCTGATCTGTAATGGTATCAAACCTGGCTTGCATCTCTTTCAAAGTAGGGCTCAAACTCCCCTCGAGCAAAATCTTATACAGCAACTTCCGTTCGGTATGGTTCAGATTCATTTGGGTTGATACCTCACGTATTTTTTCAAATATTTCTTTGGTAACCAAATACTGGGTAATGGCTTCTTTTTTTTCAGTCTTGGCTTTTTGCTCGTCGCTCAGCATTTTCTCTATGCGGGCAATGCCTGCTCTGTTTTCCCGAACTTCACGCAAGGTAGCTCTAAAGTTATCTTGCATCTGCTTTTCAAGTTTTCTCCGGTTTTCTTCCTGATAAGCGTTACCACCTCCTACTCCACCAATATCACCGAGTAAATCAAATCCGTCGAGTTCGCCCAACGAAGATAACATTTTTGCTGTGCTTAAAATATTTACCGCAGTTGCCTGAATCATACTTGTTTTGTTTTGGGTTTGTAATGATTGCCTTGTAAATGCCTGGGTCACTTCTTCTGCTCATAAGGAAGTTACCAAATGAAAAAAGACATCATTTCGCATTTACAACTCGTTGTGAACGAATGTCTAGAGAAATTATTTGATATTTCTTTGTTCCAAAAACGCCCATATTAAGAGTGAAAAATGGCAAAAACAACTATTGATCTTCATTTTTTTTGTTGCGCTTGTCTCCACAACTTGCCAACACAAACGAGAGGAAAATAAGTGATAGGAATGTATATTTCATTATCCGCGTTTTTTCTAAAAAACTATATTTACCCCAAATCTACCATAGTCTTGTAAGTAGATTGGGGTTCAAGCTTATGAAGAAACCATCCAGAAAAGGGCTCAATTCTTGATCTGACACCTTGTTTTAAAGTCCCAGTAAGCGCCTTAAACGACCAAACCGGGTAAACAATACAGGCCTCAAGTGTTTTTCCTGGCCAGTCAAGGATGATTCTCTTATTACAAAATGATGCCGGAACAAATAGCTATTCCATTTAGATGGAGTAGCATCTATCACTCCGCCCTGATTTACTCCCTTCTACTATTTCCTTCATGTTACCAAAAAACACCTCTTCTCTAACACCACATTGCTGGTGATCAATTCTAAAACGCAAATTATTCTCAGGAGCCAAAATCCCCCTCAAATCAAGCCATGCTATTCCAAAAGGAGATTTATTGGCTTCAGAGGTATGTTCGAGGCAAAATGGCCATTTCACCGATAGTGATAAAACCCACTAAAACGCATTAAATCAAAGCTAAAAAACCTTTACCAAAAGCTTAACTCATTCATATTATGGTCATTATTTTTTAATAGAATGCGGCGGCTATTTTTCTATGTAGGTACATACATTTGCGGCATCAATTTTAAAAAATTATGAGATCATTTATACTACTCATTACCCTAATCACGCCTTATATTACACGGTCACAAAACCAAGGTATTTCCTCTAAAAAGGTGGTCATCATATTGGTAGATGGCATTCCTACTGATTTATTGTATAAAACCAGTACCCCTGTCTTGGATGCCATTGCTAAAGAGGGGGCTTTTTCGGAAGCTTATGTAGGGGGCAGAAAATTACACGTCACCGAAAGTCCTACCATTTCGGCGGTGGGTTACAATAGCATGCTCACGGGTACCTGGGCCCACAAACACAATGTGTATGGCAATGCCATACGAAATCCTAATTACCATTACCCTACTATTTTTCGCTTGTTAAAAAATGCCTATCCCAATAAAAAAATAGCCATTTATTCTACTTGGCTAGACAACCGAACCAAGTTACTGGGAGAAGGCCTGGATGCTACTCAACGCCTCAAGGTGGATTTTCATTTTGATGGATTGGAACTCGATAAAAAAAATTATCCACACGATCCAGAAAAAAAATACCTGAAACGTATTGACGCAGAAGTAGCCCGAAAAGCCGCCAATCATATCTGGAAAACTGGTCCAGACCTTTCATGGGTGTATTTGGAGCATTCTGACGATGTAGGACATATGTATGGCGATGGTCCTCAGCTTAGGGGCACCATTGCCTACGAAGATGCCTTGATAGGTTTGATTTGGGATGCGGTAAAACTACGCGCAAAGAATACTGGCGAAGATTGGTTGGTAATTGTCACGACCGATCACGGAAGGGACCCCAAAAACGCCCAAAACCATGGGGGGCAATCATATCGGGAAAGAAGCACCTGGGTGGTGCTCAGCCAACCCAAAACCAATCGGTATTTCAAAAATAATAAAGTAGCCATTGTAGACATTGTACCTACCATTGCTGACTTTATGAATATTTCAATTCCTACCGAAACCGCCTATGAGATGGATGGCGTATCGCTTATCCAGCCATTGGATGCTTTTGAATTGACTGGCACTTGTTACAACAGAAAATACTTACACCTCAAGTGGTTTACCGAACAACCACAAAAAATTTTAAGACAAGGGTTTACCCCAAGTCGCCTGAAGCAGAAAAACACTTCCTCTCCAAAAACAAAATCCTCAGTTGCCAAGGTGTTGATCAGCTACACCAATGAATTCGCAAAGGGCGGCAAAGATGATTATGAAGTGTTGGGAGAAGTCGCCCTTGCTCAAAAAGAATTTACCACCAAAATACGCCCTAAAAATAAAGCGAAATATGCCAAGATAGTTTTAGAAACATCGAATCATACGATTGCTACTTGGGTAAAGCTTGATAACGAATAATTAATCGCAAATTGTAAATGAAAAAGTTAAAACTACTCGTCCTACTAACGCTGATACCAGTTGCTTTTGCTATGGCCCAGCAACAAGTATCAGGAAAAATAACCGATGTCGGTGGAAACCCTATTCCAGGGGTCAACATCATTGTTAAAAATACAATGAGGGGCACCTCTTCGGATGTGAATGGAAACTATACGATTGTAGCCAAGTCAGGAGACATTCTCGAATTCTCTTTTATTGGTTACAAACCACATTCGGTCACCGTGGCCAATCAAACCAACCTGAGCATAGTGCTGCAAGAAGATACCTCACAATTGGATGAAATTGTGGTGACCTCTCTGGGGGTAAAAAAAGAAAAACGAGCCTTGGGCTACTCAGTTGCAGAAATCAAATCTCAGGACATTGGCCGGGTGAGAGTCAACAATGTGGTGAATGCATTGGCAGGGCAAGCATCGGGGGTACAAGTCACGGGTACCAGCAATGGATTGGCCAGCTCGTCCCGAATCATCATCCGAGGAGAAAATTCTTTGAATATCAATAACAACCAACCCCTGTTTGTACTAGATGGGGTGCCCGTCAACAACGAGATTTTTGGGGTGGGGGGCAATTCGACCAATCAAACTGATTTGCCCACTGATTACGGGAATGCCATCGCGGAATTAAACCCCGATGACTTTGAGTCGGTGATGGTGCTCAAAGGAGCCGCAGCTTCAGCTTTGTACGGTTCGCGCGCGGCCAACGGGGTCATTCTTATCACAACTAAAACAGGTAACCAAACACCGCAAGGTTTGGGAGTTGCGCTCTCTTCTTCGGTCACGTTTTCTTCGCAAATGGATTTGCTGGACATTCAAAAGCAATACGGAGGAGGTTTTTCTGGAGTATATGGTTCTAACCTTGGAACAAATTATGGCCCAGCCTTGAATGGAAATAATGTCAACCAGGAATTGGCATTGGGCGAATTTGTAGAGCGTCCTTTTGTGAATCGTTACAACTTAAATGACTTTTTTGAGGTAGGGGTCAACCATTTCAATACGGTGGCTTTATCAGGAGCCAATGACCAAGGCTACTTTCGTTTGAGCTATGCCAACCGCAACAGTACTGGTTTTATCCCCAATACCGATCTGCGCAGCAATAGCTTTAGACTCAATGCGGGTTATCAATTGACCGACAAATGGAGCGTAAAAGGGTATGCCAATTACATTACCCGTGGTTCGGACAACTTGCCAGTGGCCGGTTATGGAAGCCAAGGCTTGATGTATGTGCTCATGTGGAATTATTTGAACGTAGACCTCAAAGACTTAAGAAACTATTGGAATACCGAAAACCTTGAGCAGCGCAAATTATTTAGCTGGGGAGACAACCCCTGGTTTGTTGCCCACGAAAACATCAATGCATTCGATAAAAACCGTTTTTTGGGTAATGTCACTTCGACGTATCAAATTACCAAGGAGTTGAGCCTCATGGGACGGGTAGGTATTGACCGTTCAGACGATTTCAGGTGGTCTCGCCGATCTATTGGAGCACAGCGAAATCCCAATGGAATGTACCGAGAGCAAAAGATTCAGTTTTCAGAAATCAACGCGGATTTCTTGTTGACGTATGAAAAGAAGTTCGGCGATTTCGAGACCAGGTTCTCGGCAGGTGGGGTCCGATTTGATCAAAAAATCACCCAAAGTCTGTTACAAGGCAATGGCTTGGCCATCCCTAATTTATACAACGCCCAAAATATCAGTGTTACTCCCCTACTACGCAACGAAGCCTTTGAAAAACGCATTAACAGCCTTTACGGGTTTGCCAATATTGGGTATAAAAACTACTTGTATTTAGAATTATCGGCAAGAAACGATTGGTCATCTACCCTATCGCTCGCTAACAATTCCTTTTTCTACCCAGCGGCTTCTTTGTCCTTCATTCCTACCGCCATCTTCTCGATGCCAGATTACATTGATTTCTTAAAATTGAGACTCAATGTTGCCCAGGTAGGTAAAGATGCCGATCCGTACAACTTGGTAAACACCTATAACTTTGGCCAATTGCAGGGTTCATTGACCAATACTTCAGCATTGCTCAACGCCAATCTCAAACCCGAACGAACGGTGTCTACCGAGCTCGGTTTAGAGGCTTACTTGTTCGAGAGAAGGATTTCATTCAATGCCACTTATTACAATGCAGTTTCTAAAGATCAAATTCTGAATGTAGGCATTTCAACGGCAGGTGGTTTTGCTTCTAAGATCATCAATGCGGGTGAAATTAAAAACTTTGGCTGGGAAATCGGATTGGGCATTGTTCCGGTGCGCACCCAAGATTTTGAATGGGGCATCAAGGCCAACTTTACGAGAAACAACAGCGAAGTGGTTTCCCTCTTTGAAAACTTAAATACATTCATCATTGCCGAAGGGCCCGACAACATTACCGTAGAAGCCAGGCCAGGGGGACGAATGGGAGATATTTATGGTCAGGTATACCAAAGAAACGACGAGGGTAAAATCATTTACCAAAATGGGCTCCCACTCACCAGCACTCAAAAGCAAAAAGTGGGCAATTACAATCCCGATTTTATGCTGGGGCTGTCTACCCAAGTGAGCTGGAAAGGCTTTCAATTTTATGCCTTGGTGGATATCCGAAAAGGAGGGAAAATATACTCTTATACCAACGCCATTGGCCGCGAGAGTGGTACTCTGGGCTTTACGGTACCTTGGCGTGACGGGGTGATTGGCGAAGGAGTGATGAGAGACGACAATGGTAACTTTGTGCCCAACAATGTAGAGGTATCGGCCGAAGCTTGGGCATATGCGGTACCCCGAAGCAATGCGGAGGCAAACTTGTTTGATGCCTCTTATGTCAAGCTACGTCAGTTGAGCTTGGGTTATACTTTCAAAAAAGGGTTCATTGAACGACTAAGACTACAAGAACTCTCAGTGAGCTTGATTGGGTCTAACTTGTTTTTATGGACAGATGTACCCAACATTGATCCAGAATCACAAGCCTTGAATGGAGGTACCTTGGTGCCAGGTATGGAGGTGGTTCAGCTTCCTTCTACAAGAAATTATGGGTTTAAAATCGACGTAAAATTCTAACAACGGAAACGATGAAGAAAATAATTTATTCAATGACATTTTTGGTTTTGCTGGTTGCTTGTACCAAAGATTTTGAGAACATCAACGTAAACCCAAACAGTCCTCAAACCGCCACCGAAGCTTTGTTGCTTCCTACGGTTATTTTCAACCTGTCTAACCTCCTGGTAAATGAATCGCACAACTTTGGGGAGGTGACCGCTCAGTATGGAGCACGTTATCAGTTCAATGACTTGGACTTGTACCGTTGGCAGCCAGACGATCGCTTTTGGTCGCCTTTGTATGCTATATTGCAAGATTTGAATGACATCGAAAAAATTGCGGTCACCAATGGAAATGTAAATTATCAGGCCATTGCTAAAATCTTAAAGGCTTATATTTTTAGCTTGATTACCGATGCTTACGGAGACGTTCCTATGTCAGAAGCCAACCAAGCTCAGGAAGGCATCACGACTCCAACTTATGATACCCAACAAAGTATCTATCAAAAGTTATTTACGCTTTTGGAGGAGGCAAATACCAGCATCGATTTGTCAGTAACAGTAGGTGGCGATAGATTGTACCAAGGCGATATGATGAAGTGGAAAAAGTTTGCCAACAGCTTGAGGTTGCGCTTGCTATTGCACGCCAGCAACAAGCTGGATGTAAGTGCAGCAATGTCAGAAATTACCAATAACCCTGGTACGTTTCCTTTGTTTGCGTCTAACGACGACAACGCAGTGTATACATACAGTGGGGTGCTTCCTGATATTGCGCCCGTGGCTGCTCCAGGAGGTGGTCGTGGATTTGAGTATTTTCTAAATATTCCCACTACTCACTTTATCAATACGCTCCACAAAAACAATGACCCCAGGCTAGACCTTTGGATAAGTCCTAGAGATTGTGATGGATCGGACCCAGGTTGTACCCCAGATAATTTGCAAGGGTTGGCGCCTGGGCAAACTACCGGGGACATTGGCGGCGCCAGCGACTACAGCCGAAGAGCAGTTGCATTTTTTGAGAGTGCCACCCTTATTAAAGGTATCTTGATGACTTATAGCGAGCTGAATTTTATTTTGGCCGAAGCCCAAGAAAAAGGCTTGATTGCGACAGGTTCGGCTCAACAGTATTATAATGATGGGGTAACCGCTTCTTTTGACCAATGGGGAGTGGCCATGCCTTCCGATTTTTTAACCACTACCATCCCTTATGACAACACCACCGATCGGCTCTATGAGCAAAAGTGGTTGGCCTTGTATCATACCGGATTTGAGGCTTGGTTGGACTGGAAGCGGACTTCAAAACCCAGTTTTATTCAAGCTGGCCCTGGAACCATCAACAATGGAAACGTTCCATTCAGGTTATTGTATCCGGCATTGGAGCAATCTATCAACGCCCAAAATTACAATACAGCTGCCGATGCCATGAGCGGAGACAACATCAATTCCTCTTCGTGGTGGTGGTAACCTCTATTAACACTATTGTTTGAATTTTCTTAGGCAGTAATGCTTTAAAAACTACCCCAAGTTGGTTGGATCATGTTCCACCGACTTGGGGTAGTTTTATGATGATCTATTTTATCTATCATTATTGCTGCCTCTCATCCTATGCGTCAGTTGTTGGCCCTTGGGGCAAGAACACGAGCAAATTGATGATATTTTAGTGGTGGGAGTAAAAGTTTAGTACACTTACCATTGCTTAAACATTGTTCCTCTTCTAAGTTTTTCATCCAATTATCAATTTGAATTCTGATAGATTTTCAAAACTGGTCAGGATTGGCTGTATACCAGTACAGTTTCTACCTCTGGTTATCAGAAACCAAGCCCTCCTCTTATTTAGTAAGTTTCCATTTACTTCATCATAAAATAGCACCTCTAAGCACGCATTGCTGCATTATTCTTATTTTTTTGAAAAAAAAATAGTTGATCTGTCATATTTAGTGTGTTCGCTTCACTAAGACAAGTAGAAACAACATATTTCAAATGGATATAGAACTTGAAAACACCTTTTTGACCGGGTTGGAACGAAACAAGCAAAAGCTTCTTCGTATTTGTTCTGTCTATGCCAGAGATCACGAAGATAAGAAAGATCTTTTCCAGGAAGTGCTGGTAAACATCTGGAAATCGATGCCTTCATTCAAAGCTAAGAGCTCAATAGACACCTGGATGTATAGAGTCACCCTCAATATTTGTTTGAGCACCCAAACAAAGTTGACCAAAAAGAAGAAACACTTCATCAATATGGATAGTGTAAAATTGTCCCAATACGAGGGGCCTCCTCTAACCGAGGAGGAAAACCAAAGGATATTGTTTTTGCGGAGTTGTATCAAAATGATGAACGACGCCGACAAAGGAGTGATTACCCTCTACCTTGAGGAGTTGGCTTACAAGGATATTGCATCCATTACTGGGTTGACCGAAAACCACGTAGCCGTCAAGATCAAGCGAATTAAAACGAAATTATTGAACTGTATAATCGAGAAATCATGATGGAAGAAGAATTAAAAAAACTTTGGCAGTCGTCTCCTGAACAAGAGCAAGTAAAGTTTGAGAAATCACGCTTTATGATGGATGTTCAAGCAAATGTAGATCGTTTTCACAAGAGTATGAAACAATTGTACCTGAGAGAGTCTATGGGAGTGATTATCATCATCCCTATTTTCCTGATATATGCTTTTATTTTTCCCCAACCTCTCACCAAAGTAGCTTCAGGGCTCATTATACTATGGGGTATATACATTTTATTGGTGATTCGTAAAACAAAGCAGCAAAAACCAGAACAATATTCATTGAGCTATTTGGAATATTTGCAACAAACCAGGGCATATCTCGAGTTGCAAAAAAAACTACGAAAAAACGTTTTGCTTTGGTATGCTTTGCCACTCCTCTCGTTTTCTTTTTTGTTTCTGGTGGGTTTGCTCAAAGACAAACCGGATGGTACGAATGCCATCATCACATCAGGAATCATTTGTGTAGCCATCGGAATTATTATCCACTTCTTAAACCGCATATCGGCCAAAAAATTTGTAGAACCCAAACTGAAAAAGGTGAATGATTTGATCAAGACATTGGAAGAATAAACGGGGTTTGACTACCCATATCAAAAAAATAAATCATCACTCGAGCAAAGCGACGTACTTATGAAAAAGTCAAACTATCCTGTACACCAGAAATCACCTTTGGCTATTGATATCTTCATCCACGGTGTTTTCAGGAGAAAAAATCAACATGCCAATGCCAATGCTCACCCACGGTCGACCTTGATATTTCCAATTGTAGGTATCTTGGTTGAGCCTATTCAAATGATCGGCTCCAACAAAAATTCCCAATTGGGCTCTTTCGTATTCTACCAGCCAACCAAATGACAACGACAAGGTCGAGAAACCATTGTTCTCGGCCAACTGAGCAGCATTTTTTGTGACTACTGAGGCATCCAGGTTGATATTGGAAACACTGAATCCCAGCACAAGCGAGTTGCGCCACTTTTTATGCTTGTAATGGTCGAATTTTAAACCGACAGCTGCGCCAAAATTAAATGCGCCCGAAAAATCAGTAGCATTGCCATACAAGGGAGGTCTTAGTTTGAAAGGAACATTGAACGCTCCCGTGGTCAACGACAATGGCACAAACTCCATTTTGGTAGCAAATGAATCTAAGTGACTGATGGCCACTTTGAAATACTTCTGGCAGTTATAAAACTCATAAAATTTAGGAGCCACTCCTTTTTTGAACGTATGACCAGCGTTGAGATAAGCAGTTTTGTTTACATTGTACCTCAATAAAAAAGCTTCGTTTTTATCATAATCATAATTGAGCACTTTGATGACTGCCATTCCGGAATCCACTTTCAACACTTTGAACCGTTGCTGGATCATTGACGAAACCTGCACTGGGTCGCCAGCCCCATTTTTCAGGGGTACACCATTGATATTGCACTCTAACATGAGCACCGATTGGTTCCAAAAGTAGGTACCAATTCTTGATTGGGCATAAGTCGACGGCAATACCCAAAACAATACAATAA
>CALDJV010000415.1 GCA_937899305.1 uncultured Cytophagaceae bacterium | reverse complement strand
GCTATTTCCACGAAGGGTTCTGTAATTTAAAAGGCCAAAGTCGAGCTAAGTAAAATGGAAAAAAATAAACTAATCCAAATTTAGTGTAATATCTTGGTGCTAGACAAGTCAAAAAATTGGCTAATAGTAGCACTATTCGCTCTATTTTTTGACGAAGTATAGCGACTAGAGATTAGTTAAATGGATTAAGTTATTTTTGTAGTTTTACTAACAGGAGATTTTACTAATCTTTCGAAATGAGTAAAGAAATAAACAAGTCTTTATAATTTGTTTTAACTAAGGGTTTAGTTATAATTGCAAAAAACTAATCTTTTAGTTGATTATTGTATAAATAAAAACACTATGAACAAACGCATCACTGGAATCATTTTATTGCTGCTAGGCACCGTCTTTTTGAGCCGGGCCCAAAACCCCGAATTACCCCAAAAAACATTGTCGCCTTATTTTTTTGTGAAAAGTCAAGGCAAACAAATTGATCAAATGCCCCTGAAATCTACCTCAGTAAAAGTAAATATTGCTGGAGTAATCGCCGAAGTGGTCGTACGCCAAGAGTATGAAAACAAGGGAAAAGAAACATTAGAAGCATTGTATGTTTTTCCTGGTTCGGTAAATGCAGCTGTGCATGGAATGAAAATGCAAATAGGCAAGCGAAAAATTGCCGCTAAGATTGAAGAAAAACGCCGGGCTCGCCAACGTTACAATCAAGCCAAAAAGCAAGGCAAAACGGCTTCTTTATTGGAACAAAAACGACTCAATGTATTTCAAATGAATGTAGCGAATATTTTACCAGGCGATCGAGTGATCGTTACCTTGTACTACACCGAATTACTAGTGCCTACCAATGGGGTATATGAGTTTGTGTATCCTACCGTAGTAGGGCCACGTTATTCAAACCAGCCTCTGGCCACTGCTACAGCGAGCCAAAAATGGGCACAAAGCCCTTACACAAAGCGGAAGGCAAGTGATGTGACCAATACAACCTCTAGTCAGCCAAACTACACCTTTGATATTACCACGACCATCAATGCAGGAGTACCCATTCAGAAGGTAGCTTGTACCTCACATCGGACTAAAGTAAAATTTAGAAAAAAAGGCAGTGCCAAGATACGTTTACATCCTAGAGAAAAGCTGGGAGGGAACCGAGACTTTATTGTGCAATATCAGCTTTTGGGCAAACAAGTTCAGTCGGGTATTTTATTACAGCCAGGCAAAACTCCACAAGACGAAAATTTCTTTTTGATGATGATGCAGCCTCCCAAAACGCCAAAACTGACTCAGATCCCTCCACGCGAGTATATTTTCATCGTTGATGTGTCGGGCTCGATGGGCGGCTTTCCTTTGGTTACGTCCAAAGCTTTGATGAAAAACCTATTGGCAAAACTACGCCCTCAGGACAAATTCAATGTGCTGTTGTTTGAGTACAACAATGCCATGTTGGCTCCTCAATCGCTGGCAGCTACTCCCCAGAATATTCAAAATGTGCTACAGGTGTTTAACCAAAAGTCGGGCGGGGGAGGAACCAATCTGCTACCTGCTTTGAAGCGAGCGCTGAGTTTTCCTACGACTGATGATTATGCGCGTACTTTCGTGGTGGTGACTGATGGCTACATTACCGTAGAAAAAGAAGCTTTTGAACTCATTCGTGGTAATTTGAACAAGGCCAATTTGTTTGCCTTTGGTATTGGAAGCAGTGTCAATCGTTATTTGATTAATGGATTGGCCAAGGCTGGCTTGGGAGAGCCATTTGTGATCACCAAACCAGCCGAAGCAGCTGAGCAAGCCGCCCGTTTTCAGCAGTACATCCAAAGCCCGGTGCTGACCAATATCCAAGCAAAGTTTGAGGGAATCCAAGTATACGATGTGGAGCCCAAAAGCATTCCCGATGTTTTTGCGAGCCGTCCTATATTGGTGTACGGCAAGTACAAAGGCCAACCAACCGGAAGCATTGCTATTCAGGGGAAAACTGGCCAAAGGAAAAACAACTATACCCAGACATTAAGGTTGCAAAAAGCCGCGTTGGTTTCTGGAGAGGCTTTAAAATACTTGTGGGCCCGAAAAAAGATCCAATGGTTGAGCGATTATGGAAAGGTAAGACCTGAACCTCAACTAAAAAAGCAAATTACTGATTTGGGCCTGAAGTATAACTTACTTACTGCTTATACTTCGTTTATTGCCGTAGATAACAAAGCCAGAAATAAAACTGGCCAGCAAACTACGGTAAAGCAGCCGTTGCCACTACCCAAAGGAGTAGGCAACCGATCAATAAGAAATTCGCCTCCACCTCCGCCCATATTGCCAGCCCCCAAAAAGGTAACCACATCTGATGATGAGATAATTGAAGTTGAGGGAGATCTTAGCATTGAGGTCGAGGAAGTAGTACCACCACCTCCTCTACCAAAAATAGAAGAAAAGGAAGAGGAGTTCTTTACATTTACCGAAAAACAGGCTGAATTTCCAGGTGGGATGGCCGCTCTCTACAAATACATTCACAAAAACCTAAAATACCCTGCCAAGGCGCGCCAAATGGGTATCGAGGGAAGGGTAATCGTAGAGCTGGTGATTAGCAAAGATGGTGCTATTTTAAAAATGAAAATAATCAGAGGCTTACACCCCGATTGTGACCAAGAGGTGCTTCGAGTGCTGAAAAAAATGCCAAAATGGACACCAGCCTCCATGCGTGGACGACGAGTGACACAAAAGAGAATTATTCCAGTGGTTTTTAAACTATAGTGATGAAATTTTCGTCTTAAATACTTGAATAAGCTTGTAGTTTTTACAAGCTTATTTTTGTATAATTAGAAGGTTTTTATTTTTAATGGAAAAAGTGTTATTTTAGACGAAATCCCACTTTACCCCGACTAACAGCATTTTTTTTGCATGTTAAAGACTTGTTAAAGGATTTTTGGTCAAGTCGGGCTGTATGCTTTTTTCGTAATTTTGGATATGATGAAAAAGAAGAGGTCAAAAATATTTGTCATTATTGGTATTTCTGCCTTATCTCTCTTGGGTTTAATTGCAATTCAAATCAATTGGATTTTTCATACGGCTGAGCTACGCGAGCAACAATTGATGCACCGTTTGGCGGCCTCATCTGGACATATTCAGCACAAGATTTGGAGAGATACTACCTTGAATGCTTTATTGACCGAGCAAGTAAAGAACAACGATGGTAAACGGTTAGGCATCCAAATCAAGCCTTCCGAATATTCTCATTTAGATAGCCTTATCAGTCGCGTGTTTGAGTATCAGCACGTAAAACTTCCATATACTTTTAAATTGGTAGACAAAAACAACAAACATTTTGGTTCTACCTGTCACGATCAGTCCATTTCACATCGCGTGTGTCTAGAGCGTGTGCTTGAAAGAGATAAAAAGAAAGAAGATCGAACCCTGAAGGCTGAAATTAGAATTTTCTTGCCCGATATGGGTACTTATATTTGGTCACACATGGGCTGGATGGTCATTGTGTCAGTTGTTATGATTGCACTTACTTCAGGTGGATTCATTCTGACCGTGAGAACGGTGTTGCGACAAAAGAAAATGTCGGAAATGACTACTGATTTCATCAACAATATGACTCACGAATTAAAGACACCCATTGCTACCGTTTCGCTGGCCAGCAATATGTTGCGTAAGGAGAAAATACTAGACAAACGTGACAAAATAGTGCACTATTCTGAGGTCATTCACGAAGAAAACAAGAAGCTGCAAGACCAGGTAGAACAAGTGCTTCGAATTGCCAAGGTAGAGAAAGGCGAATTTACCCTTAACAAGGTGCAGGCCGATATTCATCAAGTAGTGTTAGATGCCATTGCTACCATCGATTTACAAGTAAGAGAGAAAGGGGGCAAGGTAAAATATCACTTGAACGCGATGCGACATACCGTATTGGCTGACGTGGTACACATTACCAATGTGATTTCTAACCTTTTAGACAATGCCAATAAATACACTCAAGAAGTGCCTAGTATTTTAGTGGAAACTAAAGACTTGGACAATGGGGTAGTGATATCAGTTACTGACAATGGCATTGGAATGAGTAAAGAAATGCAGAAGCACGTTTTTGATAAGTTTTATCGGGTGTCAACGGGCAACATTCATGATGTAAAAGGTTTTGGACTTGGACTAGCTTATGTGAAAATGATGGTAGATGCCCACAAGGGAAACATAGAATTGAAAAGTGAGCCAGGTAAAGGAAGTTGTTTTAAAGTGTTTTTACCCTATACAGCATAGTTTTTTTGACGACCAAATCAATAACGGTAAGGTATGCAAATAAAAGATAAAATTAAGGTACTTCTAGTAGAAGATGATTTAAACTTAGGTAATTTGCTTCAAGATTACCTTGAAATGGAGAACTTTGATGTTCAATTGTGTAGAGATGGTGATGCTGGTTATGATACCTTCACTACTTCAAAATTTGATATTTGTTTGTTGGATGTTATGATGCCCAAAAAAGACGGGTTTACACTGGCCAAGCAAATCAGAGAGAAAAACCAAAACGTACCTATTTTATTTCTTACCGCAAAATCTCTCAAGGAAGACAAAATCAATGGTTTTAGTATTGGGGCCGATGATTACATCACCAAACCATTTGACGAAGAAGAATTGGTGATGCGTATTCACGCGGTATTGAAACGGACTCAGAGTCAAAACGGCTTACTACAAACCGAAGAGACTAAATTCCAGATTGGCCAATATGTGTTTGATTACGCCAACCACGCCCTCAGTATTGGAGATGATACCCGTCGTATTACCAAGCGTGAAAGCGAAATTTTACGTTTGCTATATTTGTATAAAAACCGGATCTTAAAAAGAGAAGAGGCTTTGGTGAATATTTGGGGGGAAAATGATTACTTCCACGGCCGAAGTTTTGACGTTTTTATCACCAAGTTGAGAAAATATCTAAAGAAAGATCCCAACGTAAAAATAGAGAATGTACATGGAGTAGGGTTTATGCTGGTAGACGAACCAAGCTGAGCCTGATAATAAATGGTTTGTAGAATTATGATCCAAGAAATAATTCTACAAACCATCTACGTTACTACTTATCCACAACTCAAGTATCCAATATATTTCTAATCAATGCTTGTTGTTTCAAGTTCTTGATTACCTGCTCTTGTAAATCATATACCTTAGAAAAAATCTTATTGAAATCGTCCTCTTCCAAGACTACAAATCTTTGATTATTACGCTCCTCAATACTAAATTTAATACCTAACGATTCATCTTCATACATTCCAAGTTTTTTGTTCTCGCTCATAAATCCAAGGGTTTACCAAAGTATACAGTTAAAAATCCAACAAAGATAAAATAATTCGGCCAAATACATAGGCCTCTGCTAATACTCTGGTAAGATGGTATCGTCTACCTTGAAACCCATTACCAACATGTCGTCAATTTGGGGATCGTTGCCCATCCATCCCCCAATAGTTTGAGACAACATGTTTCTTTGTACTGAGGAAGGTCGTTGGTGTATTTTGAGCAAAAGTTCCTTAAAACGTTTTTTCATAAATTTTCGTCCATTTTTACCTCCAAACTGATCTTGAAATCCATCAGTAAAGATGTAAAACCAAGTAGGACGATCTAGAGGAATCACGTGTTTTTCATAAGTACGAGGTTGTGATTTTTTTCCTTTGGAGCGTTTTTTACCTCCTATGGGAGCCTTATCACCTTTCACCTCAAACAATTCATTGTCTTGAATATAAATCAAAGGATTTTTGGCTCCGGCAAATTCAAGGGTTCGTTCGTTTTTGTCAATGACACAAATGGCCATATCCATACCGTCGTTATTACCGGTTTCTTCCTGGCTCAACGTGATGCGAATTTTACGATGCAACTCGCTCAAAATGAGGTCAGGAGAAGTGATTTGATTGGTATTGACGATTTCGTATAAGAGTTGGTTGCCCACCATACTCATAAAAGCACCTGGTACACCGTGTCCAGTACAGTCAATGGCGGTAATGACAATTTTTTCGGGGGGCGGTGGGGGGCGGAAGCTCGTTGTAATTTCTATTTCTTCTTCTAAATGAACTACTGAAAACCAGTAAAAGTCACCACTCACGATGTCGCGCGGCTTAAAAAATACGAACGATTCAGGCAAGTGTTCTTGTATCCAATCCAGTCGGGGTAAAATGGCGTTTTGGATACGCTTGGCATAATTGATACTTGAGCGTACATTCTGAGTTTTTTTTCGTAGCTCCATCTTTTGTTGATCCAGAGCTGCATTGATGGTTTGCATGGCTTCGTTTTTCAATGCAATCTCTTTGTTTTTCTTGGCCATTTCTTCCTTCTGAAGCCCCATTTCTTCGTTGATGGCTAATATTTCTTCATTTTGTTGGTTGATTTCTTCATTATATGCCAGGATTTCTTCGTGCTTCTGTAACAGCTCTCCTTTTTGATTTTCCAGCGTTTCGTTCATTCTTACGTGTTGGCGATTGAGCGAGATAAAATGGCGACTGATCAGAAACAACATGCTACCTACCAGACTGGCATTGGCTACCAACAAGGTGCGATGAATTAAGGTATCTTCTAATATTTTGTGGATAGGTTGCTGGTAATTGTGATCGAGGTACATACCACCTATCATGCTGATCAAAAAAACGGGTAGCCATAGTATACTTTGACGTCCTTCATAAAAAGTTGTCAGGGCAATCAAAGTAAGTAAGCTCCATAAACCTACCATACCACTCACCATATAACCACCCAGAAGCCATTGTAATACATAAGGGAAGGTAAGACTAAGAAATACTTGTAAGAATCGGATGAACGCAAAGGCTTTACCACTAAGAAAAAGAAGAAAATTGAGCAACGTGAAGCCGACATAGCCAAAAGGAAGTAAGGAAATGGTACGAAGACCTAACACAAAGCAAAAAATGCCCCATACCAACGTACCTAAACTCATTACTCCTATGAACATGAGATAGGCTTGTTTAAAACTGACTGGATAATTAGCCAAAAAGTCTTCGCTATTTATTGGTCTCAGCTCTGGGTTAAAACCCTGCACTTTCAGTGCAATACTTT
>CALDJV010000414.1 GCA_937899305.1 uncultured Cytophagaceae bacterium | reverse complement strand
TACTTTGGAAAATTAAAAAATGTAGTACTAAGAGAGAAGATGAGGTTACTAAGGGGAAATGTAGGAAAGTTTACAGGGGCAAGGTTGGATAATTGCCTTGCCCCTTTGTGATTACGTTAAATACTCAGAAGCATTACTTGATTTTCATCTACCTGAAATACAATCCAGCGAGTAAATTTCTTCTTGTTTAAAGAATACTCAATCAATTCATCGCCGTCAATTTCAAATATAGTAGACCGACTTTGGTTTTTCTTGGCAATTGCTCGCACAATTTCTTTTTCGTGGAGCGCTTGGGCATTTTTGAGATAATGCACTTGTTTTTGCGCTACACGAGCCTTACTTAAAATGTCATTCTTCATTGATGTATTTCACTGAGTCTTCTACTCAGTACGATTAAAATGGGGTTGAAAAAAATTTGCCTGACCTTCGAGCAAGTTCATTGCTAACTAGTTGTTTGTATTAACGTTTAACAAGATGAAATTGTTCTTTTTTTATACTATGTAATAAATATGGGCTGTTTTTAAACCTCTAAAAATAACTTTTTCTGAATTGCAGGCCTTTTTATTCGACAAATTCAAAGGAATCTTTTAAATTAATGAAATTTCTCAAGAAACATCTTGAAGGTATCATCAATATTTAGCCTAAACTTCACGATATTTTAAGATAAAACCTTCGTCATGTATTCACAATTCTTTTAAATTGCGCTTTTGTCCATAGGTACTTATTCATCAAAAGTCCCATAGAGTGTTTGTTATGAAAGTATCCACTACACAACCTTTTCAGATTGTATATTCGCTATTTCAGCATCAATATTTAGGTTATTTGTTCGACTCATTCGTGGTTCAGCGAAACTCAAAGGGAGAGCTTACGTACCAACACCAAAATATCTCGTCGCAAAACGCCTACGAATTCAACAAAGGGCTAGATGATACCGATTATGAGCTTATTAAACTTATTGACGCGATTCAGCAAGAAACGATTGTTAAAAAGTTTTACAACAAGAAAATTAAAACTGCTGACTTTTTTCTGAAGATATATGACCCCGAAAAAGGGGATAAAAATTTACAGACAACCATCAGTAGCTACATCAAGACTCGACAAGCCAAAATCTTGTCGTTACTCGAGGGAAAGATGGTTTTTGAGATGGGACGAGATGGTGAACCAACCTGGAAGCAACTCGAGATAGCCCAAGAAGCCGCCACGGTATTGTTCCATTTTCGACGCAATGAAGACAATACCCATTATTTTCCTACCATCAAGTACCAGGGACAAAAACTTGATTTTCAATACAAAAACGGCATCATCATTTGTGATGAACCTGCTTGGCTTTTGTTGGGCAAAACACTGCACCATTTTGCCAATGGGGTAGATGGTAAAAAGATCAAGCCTTTCCTGAACAAAAAGTTTATTGTAATTCCCAAAAAAGTAGAAGATACCTACTACCGTAAGTTTGTAGCCCCGTTGGTAGCTTCATTTGATGTGTATGCCAAAGGGTTTGACATTGCCTCCAGAAACTTTGAAGCACAACCTGTACTTACTTTTTCGGAATACTATACCGATACCAACTCTAAAGATTTATTTGGGAACGAAACCAAAGACCAGGCGCGAGATTATAAGATTTTATTTGAGCTTAATTTTCAGTACGATCGTTTCCGGTTCAAGTCGGATCAATTGCAGGAGGTAAACGTAGAAATAGAGAAAGAAGAAGATGCCTATACTTTTTTTAGGATCAAGCGTAAAACCAATTTTGAAAACAAAGTAATCAAACTGCTGAAAGATCAAGGACTGGTACTTAAAAACGGCCATGTATTGCTGGGAAAAGAAGCGGCGTTTAGTTGGATCAATGAGCATACTCGTTTGCTGGAGCGTTACGGGTTTGATATTCAGCAAAATACCCGAAACACCAAAAAATATTTCTTAGGAAAGGCCGAAATCCAAGTAGAGATCAAAGAAAACAAAGATTGGTTTGATATATATGCTACCGTAAAATTTGGTGAATTTGATATTCCGTTTTTTCAACTACGCAAACTAATCTTACAGAAAAAGACTGAATTTAGCCTACCAAATGGCGAAATTGCCATTATTCCTGAAGCTTGGTTGGAGCAATATGCCGATTTGCTTAACTTTTCGGAAGCGCACAATGAAAAAAACGTACACCTCAAAAAGCATCATTTGTCATTGGTGCAGGACCTCAAAAGTGGCAACCACGCTCGAGTGACCCTCAATCGTAAACTGGAGCAGTTTCGTGAATTTGAAGAAATTGCACCTGCCACAATGCCTAAGCAATTTAATGGGAGTCTACGACCTTACCAGCAAGCAGGTTATGATTGGCTTAATTTTTTGAATGAGTATCGTTTTGGAGGATGTTTGGCCGATGACATGGGACTGGGTAAGACAATCCAGGCATTGGCATTGCTACAATCCCAAAAAGAAAAAGGAGCTACTCAAGCTTCGTTACTCATTATTCCTACTTCTTTGATTTATAACTGGCAACTGGAAGCCAAAAAGTTTGTTCCTGAACTAAAAATATTTGTATATACAGGGTCTAATCGCAAGAAAAACGTAGAACAATTTCACGATTACGACTTGGTAGTTACCTCCTACGGTATTACCCGCATCGATATTAAAATTCTCAAAGAATACCAGTTTAATTACGTGATTTTGGATGAGTCACAGGCGATCAAAAATCCTACTGCGGCCATTACCAAGGCCGTACAACAGTTGCGTTCCCACAATCGCTTGATTCTTACGGGGACTCCTCTGGAAAATACTACTCTGGACTTATGGTCACAAATATCTTTTATCAATCCAGGCTTGTTAGGAACCCAGGCATTTTTTAAGAAGGAGTATTTGCTACCAATTGAGAAAAAACACGATGTTGAGAAACTCACCAAGCTCAAAAGCGTCATCAAGCCATTTATTTTGCGTCGTCTGAAAGGGCAAGTAGCCACCGAATTACCCGAAAAAATTGAAAATGTACAGTTTTGTACCATGACTGACGAGCAAGAGCAGGCTTACGAAAAGGTGAAATCTCAATACCGTAACGAAATCCTGAAGCAAATAGAATCTCGTGGAATGGCCAAGACACAGTTTTTGTTGCTCCAGGGCTTGACCAAGCTCCGACAGTTGGCCAACCATCCTCGTATGATTGACCAAGACTATGAGGAGAGTTCGGGCAAAATGGAAGACATCTTATTTAAACTGGAAAGCATCATTGGAAACGGCCATAAAGTGTTGGTTTTTAGTCAGTTTGTGAAACACCTACAACTCTTGAAAACTGCCTTTGAGGAGCGCCAGTGGTGTTATGCTTATTTGGATGGCTCCACCAAAAATCGCCAGGAACAAGTAGAAAACTTTCAAAACAAAAAAGAGATTCAGTTATTTTTGATTTCGCTCAAAGCCGGAGGAGTAGGACTCAACCTTACCGCAGCTGAATATGTATTTTTACTAGACCCTTGGTGGAATCCTGCCATCGAGGCTCAAGCCGTGGACCGAGCGCATCGCATTGGCCAAAAAAATACTGTTTTTACCTATAAATTTATTACCAAAGGTACGGTAGAGGAGAAGATTTTGGCCCTGCAAACAAGTAAGAAACAATTGGCCCAAGACCTGATTACGACTGAGGAGAGTTTTATCAAAAGCTTGACCAAAGAAGACGTGATGAGTTTATTGGACTAAAAGCCAGGCCGTTAGCCATTAGACTCGAATCCCCATAAGCAAAATATCATCTGTTTGGCGTACCTCTTGTTGATGTTGCAAAAGCGCATTTTCAATAGCTTGCTTTTGGCGACCGAGTGCTTGTTGATGTTCTTTGGCGAGTAAATCAAGCAATGCTTGGGTACCAAACATTTTTTTATTGGTACCATGTTGGTCTACCAAGCCATCGGAGCCGATGTAAAGCAAGGTATCCTTCTCGAAAACGAACTCTTGACTGGTGAAAAAACGTGGTTGACGATAGATTACCCCAATGGAAATACGAGAGCCAGTCACTTTTTGTATGTGTGTATCTTGAGGAGTAATATACCACAAAGGCCGCCTGGCTCCAGCAAAACGGACTCCTACCTGTTGATTGGCCAATGGGCGTATGCAAACTACTGCAGCATCTAAACCTCCTGGATTAAAATTGTTTTTGGATTTAAGTGCTTGTAAAATATCCTGTTGCAAGTGAGTGAGAATTTGGGCAGGGTCAGTAATTTTTTGGGTATTTATAATCTTATTGAGCATCATAAAACTAATCATACTCATAAAAGCGCCTGGTATGCCATGTCCGGTACAATCTGCGGCAATGACTACCGTTTCATCACCTTTTTGACCTATCCAATAAAAATCCCCTGATACGATGTCGCGAGGGCGATAAATCAAAAAATACTCTGAAAGATACTTCTCCATGCGTTCTTTGAAGGGTAACATCGCTGCTTGAATTACTTTAGCGGCTCGAATGCTCTGTTTGATCTGGTGATTGGCCGAAAATAATTGCTCATTACGAACTTCAATGGCGTCACGTTGAGCCGTAATTTCGCTGTTTTGTTCTTGTAATAAATGATTGACCTCAGCCAGGCTTTCGTTCATCACCGCCAAGCGATGATGGCTTTGCTGTTTGAAACGATAAAATACACTCGATACAATCAATAGCAACAAAGTCAATCCAAGACCTATATAAGTGGTTTGTTGATTGGCTTTACGGGTGTTGATTTCAGCTTCTAATGTCATTTGCTTTTTTTGCTGCACAAATTGAAGCGAATCTCTTTCTTTAGAAAAACGGTACTCATCAATTGCCTGAGTAAGCTTTTTTGTATTTTTCTTATTGAAGATACTATCCTGATACAGTTTGTATTGCTTGTAATGTTGCAAGGCGGCCTGGTAGTTACCCGCTTGTTCCTCAACATCAGCCAATGTCTTCAAAAGCATGGCTACTCGAGGAGTTTGTTGGTGTTCCACCGCAATATTTTTAGCTTTGGTAAGCAAGGCAATACTTTGATCAAAATCACCCAAGCCAGCATAAGCCTCGCCCAAACCCCTGAGTGGCATCAGTTTTCCAATGATCCCTAGTGAGTCAAAAACCTGGAAAGCTTGTCGATGATAAACGATGGCTTGGGTGTATTGTTTTTTTGAAGTATATACAAAGCCAATATTGCATAAGGCAATGGCCTTGTGACGAGGGTGTTCCAAGTTCTGATGAATAGACAATGCTTTTTGACAATAGACCAAGGCCGTATCTAAAGAACCTTTTTTATTGTAAGCATTGCATAAATTGACATACGAACTGGCCTGGGATTTTGCATTCTTTATAGTTGTAAATATTTTTAGGGCCTTTTTGTAGTAATAAATGGCTCGCGGATATTCTTGTTGGCGAGAATGAATGATCCCGAGTGCGGTGAATAAACTACCCAACTCGTTGGTCTCTTTTTGTTGATTGGTGATTTTCAAGGCTTTGAGAAAATACTGTAGTGCTTTTACGTTATCTCCAAGTTCGGCATAATTGATGCCCATTTCTCGTAAAATCTTCCTCCAGGTCGGTTTTTGGTTGGCCTTCTGAAAATAGCCTGCTGCTTTTAGTTGGTGGTCAATCGCTTGGCTATGCTTTTCTAAATATCGCTGGTAAGTGCCTATTAAATAATGACTTTGATATATACCATAGGTAAAGTGGATCTCTTGACTGAGGGTGAGTGCCTGTTGTCCGAGTTGTACGGCTTCTTGCAAGTTATTTGCCTTGGCGTAGGTCTCGCTCAGGTTTAATATTTTGTTTACCTTGCTAGAGTCATTTGGAAGGAGCAGTAGACTATCTCTAGGGGTAATATTTGCCTTTTGGGCATAATTGGGAAGGGAAGGAATCAGAAAGATCAATAAAATTAAGAATGCTTTATAACTGGTAACAATATTTTTCGTTCGTAAAGATGTTATAAAATTCATGTCAACAATTGCCTTCAGTAATACAAATCAGCTTAACCCCCTAATAAAAACAACGTTTTGATAATGCAATTGGTTTACCAAAAACAACAGTTTCTGGTATTTAAACAAGTAGCAAAACCTGTTTGAAAATTGAAATTGTGCAATTGGTACGTATGAACTTAGGAGAGAACGAAGTAGTCTTATGACGATAAGATCCATAGTACATCGATTAAAAAGGTGGAATCATTGATTAAATACTTGTTATGTTACAATTCAAAGTTTTGTCATTGGCAATCTGTATGGGCTTAATCAGTAGTGTGAGGGCGCAGCAAATGCTACCCATAGACACTATTTTGGTAGATACCGTCGGGAAGGTCTATAATGTGAACTGCGATTATGAATCAGGGATATACAGCGAAAATATCAGCTTCAGGAATGCAAAATTCAATGAGAAAATAGCCTTTCGTGGCATCCTTTTCAACGGTAAAGTGAGTTTTACGAAGTGCCATTTTCGTAATGGTTTAGATTTGTCAGAATCCTGGTTTGACAAAACGTTGGATTTGTCGGGTACTACTTTTGATAAAAAAATCCGCCTTAACTGGGTAAAACTAGCTGGGAAGTTGATTTTGCGTGACGTGAAGTTTAATCAACCTTATGGAGTGGTTGATCTCACCTCAATTGAGCCCAAGGCAAAGACAAACCTTGACAATCTGATTGAAAAAGCCCTGCAAACTAAAGAAATTGTAGAGCCTGATTTTCCCATCCTCATCGATTTGCAAAACACCAATATCAATAAACTCAAATTAGACTATACCAATTTCAAGCTTTACTTTGGGCGTAGCGATTCCACGGGAGTGCCTACCGATACAATGAAGCGACGGGTGTATGAGGAGGTGCTGAGGCTACAAGAAAAATATGGATTTGAAAATGGACGCAAGAAATTGTTGCGAGATAGTAGAGCAGCGGGTTTTTATATGCAGTCTGTAGTAAAGGATGAGACTCAACCCAAGACGAGTAAAGGACCAGGGATTGGAGTTGCTCTGATTTTGATGGGACTGATAGCCTTTATCATTTTATTTACAACGTATCATTTCAAGAAGACAATGGGTACGTCTACTCAGGAGCATGGTGA
>CALDJV010000413.1 GCA_937899305.1 uncultured Cytophagaceae bacterium | reverse complement strand
AAACTCCTTTTTCTTTATACTTATTGAACAATTGATACTATTTATGCTTTAAAAAATTCAAAATAGTGATTTTTTATTGTATTTAATAAAGTATTTATTGTGTTAAATCAATAGAAACCCAATTCTGACTTTTAAAAGTTTAAATATAAATATACTTTTAAGTGTTTGTATACAACAAAGATTAAAGAGATTTATCACTGACCTTTTATCTCGAGCTTACTTGGTTCTTCTTGTGAATTGAAGAATTGGAAAGCTCTAAATTAACGGAGCAATTAAAAAATAAGATACCTGTTTTTTGATCGCTATTTTGTTCTGAGACGCGGCACTTTTTAAAGGCGTAGCCGTGCTACGGCAGCAAAAAGTAACAAAGTATCAGGGCAAAAGAACATCTATAAGATGGGTAGATTATTTCTTGTTTGCTCCCCAAAGCTTAACCCATAAACATTTTTACCACAAACAACAATGAAAAAAATCTCTTTAAACCTAAAACAAATTACTACTCATTTACTTGGGTGGCTTGGCGTTATATTATTGGTCACCAATTGTACTACCAAAGAGGAAGTACAACCCAATAGTGCCGATAAGCCACTTTTGGATCAAAAAACAGCAGTCAGCAATAATGCAGCTGGCTCAGGACGTGACGTGATGTTGCAAGGTTTTCATTGGAATTCCTGGCAATACGGTACCTGGAATATCATTAAAAATAGAGCAAATGATATCAAAAACGCAGGTTTTACAATGGTTTGGTTTCCTCCCGTATCAAAATCTACTGGGGGTACCGGATACTTACCCAATCAATGGTACAATATCAACTCTGATCATGGAAGTGGTAGTCAGCTAAGAGCAGCGGTGAATGCATTGAAAAGCCGCAATGTAAAGGCGATTGCCGATATTGTGATTAATCACCGAGTGGGTACTACCAATTGGGCCGATTTTTCCAGTCCATCTTTTGCAAACAATGCTCGGGCCGTAACACGAGACGACGAGTGGGGGCAGGGTACTGGAAACTACGATTCGGGTGACTCTTACAATGCAGGACGCGATCTGGATCATACTTATGCCTCGGTACGTACCGAAACTACCAACTGGTTGAACTGGCTCAAGAACGATGTGGGTTTTGATGGCTGGCGTTATGACTACGTAAAAGGCTATAATGGCTATTACAATGGAGTTTATAATGATGCTACTTCTCCTTATTTTTCAGTGGGCGAGCTTTGGCCAGACATTACCGGAGATTATTTTGCTTCGGGGAATGGGGTAAACTATCATCGCCAGAGATTGATGGATTGGATCAATTCTACTGGTAACAAGTCTACGGCATTTGATTTTACTACCAAGTGGCAGCTGATGCTTGCCGTGCAAAATAGCCAATATTGGAGAATGCGCGATGCTCAAGGCAAACCCATTGGTGCAATTGGTTGGTGGCCTAAAATGTCGGTGACTTTTATTGATAACCACGATACTGGACCATCGCCTGGAGGTGGACAAGATCACTGGGTATTCCCTTCTAACAAAATTGAGGAAGGTTATGCCTACATTTTGACACACCCTGGTACGCCTACAGTTTACTGGCCTCATTTTTTTGACTGGGGCAGTAACCTAAGGAACAAGATTCAGTCTTTGATGAACATTCGCAAGTCGCAAGGAATTACGGCTACCAGTTCGGTTTCTATTCAAGCGGCCGATGGTAGCAAGTATGCAGCCATTATCAATGGCAATACCGCAATGAAAATTGGTGGAGGAAGTTGGTCTCCGGGAGGAGGTTGGAACTTGGCCGCCAGCGGTACCAATTGGGCTGTTTGGACCCGTTAAAAACCAAACACAAACAGGTTAGTGATATTTCTCTGAGTGAATGTTGATGCATTCCAACCGATACTATAAAATACTATGGTTTAATTTGATTTTTTTTATGAGAGAGGCCGGGCAATATTGCCCGGCTTTTTTATTGATGGACTTTGCTGGTGCAGGAAAAAATGACGACTAGTTTTACTTTGTCCAAAAAGCATTATTTTTGCCCAAATAGCTATAAGTCATGCGCCAAATCATTAGAAATAATATTGCTTTTTTTTCTCTTTTCTTGCTTTACTTGATCATAGGAGGGGGAATATTGCTTACTCACGAGAAAGGAGCTTTTGAGCTTTGGGTTAATCAACATCATACCCCGTTTGCCGATGTATTTTTTAAATACATTACCAACCTGGGAGATGGAACCTTTTGCTTGATTATGGCGGCGGTACTTTTATTTGTAAGGTTTTATTATTCCTTATTGGCCCTGTTACCGTTGTTAAGCGGATTGATCACCCAAATTTTTAAACGAACGATTTATGCCGAAGCACGAAGGCCCAAGGTGTTTTTTAGCGATCAGCGAGAGTCGCTGCACTATGTAAATGGCTATAGTTTTGAAGAGTTGAGTTGTTGTCATAGCTTTCCCTCTGGACATACCACTACTGCTTTTGCCATATTTTTGGCTTTTGCCCTGATGACCCGTAAAACCTATTGGGGAGGCGTATTTCTACCGTTAGCGGTTTTGGCGGCCATTTCGCGGGTTTACCTTTTGCAACATTTCTATGTAGATACCTTTTTTGGAGCGTTGGTAGGTACTTTTTCTATGTTGTGTTTTTATTGGCTACTAGAATACAAGCAGGTGGGAGACATTTCTTTCTTTCAAAAAAAATTGCTTGAGTGAATAAGTTAGTAGTAGGTAGTTTTTTGTTTTTAGTCCACAGTCCACAGTTTTTTTAGTTAGGAGTTGGTAGTCAGTAGTTGGTAGCAATTAAGTGAAAAATGTAAAACAGATCCTTCCTTCGTCAGGACAAGAATGAAAAATGATACGCCGCTTTGCGCAGCCGAAGGAACTAACAATGCAGCAATGAGCGAAGCGGAACAATAGAATAATCATCGCTTCGCGCAGCCATTTAACCATAAAACAATAAGCCGAAGGCGGAACAATACAACAATAGCCCATAACAGTTATTTTTTTCAACATTTGAATGCTGGTTTGCGTACAGAAAAAAGACACCTCTCTTTAGCTTGATTAGACCCGAAGGGTTTACACTTATCACCAAATTTATACAACACTTTTAATACGACGCATTGGTTGGAAATATGTTCAACTTCAAGCTCAACAACAACGTCGAGATAGCTTCTATTATTTATTCAACTAAAACCAAATACAATACCTTAACTACACTATGATCAAATGGCTGTTAGCATTATTCTTTTTATTATCTGTTCAGGTTTTACATTGTCAAACCTCTTGGAAGGAAGCGCAAACCACGAAACAAGCAACCATCAAAGTATACCATGTAGATGCCTCGCCTTTTATATATCAAGAAACGGGAGAAACCAAAGGACTAGAGGCAGACATTATGCGAAGATTTGTCGAGTTTCTGGAAAAGCAATATGGCATTGAAGTTCGTTTGTCGTTTCATTACTTACAAGACTTTGGTGAGCTGTATCAATTGGTGAAAGGAGGTTATTCGGGGACCTTTGCCGCTTCCTCATTTTCGATTACCGAAAAGCGCAAAAAAGAGATTCTGTTTTCGCCAGCATACATGCCTGATATTGAAGTGCTCATTTCTAGTCAGGACTTACCCATTCTCAAACACCCTAATGAAACAGGTCGACGTTTTAAAGGAGTAACCGGGGTTACAGTATCGCGCAGTACAGTTTCAGCGAATTTAAAAAGGCTTTCTAAGTATATTCCTGATTTACAATACGAAGAGGCGGCTAGTTTTCATCAAATGTCCACGGTGGTTTCAAAAAATGAAAAAAGGATTGCCTATGTGCAGTTAACAGATTATTTGACGGCATTGAAAGAAGGGCTGAAAATAAAAAGACAAAATTTGTTTCAAGTGAACAAGGTAGGGCGAGCGATTGTAATGCCCATGACAAGCGATTGGAAAGAGCCGGTAAATCGTTTTTTTAATGATCCAAAATTTAAACGTTGGGTAAATGGGTTAATCAAGCAATATTTTGGCAATGATGTAAAGGACTTGGTTTGGAAAGTATCTAATGAGGGGAATCGGAACCATCAAAATATTTTGTTGCTGACAAAAGAAAAGGAACTCAAAGAACTTGAAATGGCTCAGCAAAAAGCCACGGCAAGTTTTCAGCGTAATATTCTTATTGGGGTAGTAGCTTTGGTGTTTTTAACTGCTTTTTTTATTTACAATCGTTATCAGTTGCAGCAAAAAAACAATCAACTCTTGCAACAAAAGAACGAAGAGATTTTGGATCAGCGCAACGAGCTGGTTTCAAAGAATGAAGAGTTAAAACTACAGCAGGAAGAAATACTGAGTCAGCAGAGTTATATTGAAAAGAAAAATAATGAGCTAGAACGAAAGAATAAAGAAGTAGAAGATAGCATTCAGGCTGCCCAGGTGTTCCAAAATGCATTGTTGCCTTTTCAGGAGCGCATGCAAAAACATCTTCAAGAGCATTTTGTGATTTATAAACCTAAAGATATTGTAAGTGGCGATTTTTATTGGGTACAGCAACGTGACGATCAAATTTTTATGGCCGCCGTGGATTGTACTGGACATGGAGTACCAGGTGCGATGATGGCTATGATTGGATATATGATTTTAGATCGCTTGGTGATGGTGGATCAACTCAATGATCCAGGTGAAATTTTGAATCGTTGCCATGCTTCGGTGATGAACCTGCTCAAAGGAAATGCTGATACAGGTAACTATGGAATGGACTTGGCTTTTTTGGTCATAGAGTCTCTAGATACTGACAAGCGTAAAATTACTTTTGCTGGAGCCAAAAGACCCTTGTGGTACATACCAGTTGAAGGCAATAGTATTCAGGAAGCACAAGGGATGCGTAAGTCAGTTGGTGGTTTTCATCGTTATCAATTTCACTTTAGTAGTCAAGAGATTATTTTGGAAAAAGGGAGCGTGGTGTATTTGGCCACTGATGGCTTTACTGACCAGAACAATTCGGATCGCAAGAAATACGGGAAGCAGCGTTTTAAAGGCCTGCTAAGGAACATCGCTAAATTGTCGATAGAAGAACAAAAAGAGGTGCTGGAGCAGGAGTTGGAAGAGCATATGTTTGGCACCACACAACGGGATGATATTTTAGTGATAGGTTTTAAGGTTTAACTTGCTAAACAGCTATAAAAAAATACCCCTCAAGACCAAGTGTTGAGGGGTGTTTTTGGTTTTTGTATAAGGTTAAATGTTGGTTATATGGGTTGGTTGGTTAGACCAGTAAATTAAATAAAGTAAAGTATGGTTTTTAAAAAATGGTTATATGGAAAATGGTTTGTTATTTAATATTCACTTTAAAGATGCCCGTACTTGGTGAATAGTTGCATTCTCTTGAAAAAAAAAGTAAGAAAGAATGTTTTTGTGTTTAAAATGCTGATAATCAGTAAGTTTTATTTTTGTTAAGGAGTTGTTAATAAAATAAACGTGTTTTTTAGCCTTGACCATTTTAGGATTGGTGACCAAAAGCAATGACCCACTCGGCATCTTTTACCGTGAAGCCTTGCTGGTCTAATAGATATTGCATGATGCCTTGAATGTGGCGGGCCCCATACAAAATACCAATCACCTTGGGAGTATCTTGATGGATTTTCACTTGTCGCTCTATATGATGAATCAATCGTTGATCTCGTTTTTTCATAATTAAGTCATCAATTTTAGTTTTCTTGCCCATAAGGTAGGGAATTTCATCCCTCAGATTGATGCTTTTATTATCAAGTAAGTCGGTACGGGTGACCTGAGTGAGGGTATAAAAGTAACTAAATAGCGTCATAGAATTGAATAATACCCTTTGATGAAGAGGTATTTTTCGCCAGTAACCCTCAAATTCTTGTTTAGATAGGTCCGCATGAATCATTTCGACTTGCTTGAGTTCTTCTTTTTTGATTTCCTCGCGTTGTATGCTGAGCCCCAGGTGCCTGGCAATAGACTCGTATGATTTGATGGACAATACTCCTGTTTTAGAAGCAATGCCTTCATACAAAACAATGTCGCATTGGGTCAATTTACGGGCAATTTCCTGATAGAACTGAGGTTCTCCGATATGAATCATCGGAAAGGTTATGAATTGATGGGGAGATTGGGGTTTGGTAAAATGATAAATTGCTACCCTTGTATCCAGCGCATTTCCAGAAACTATTTGCATAAGATTTATTTTGTTTGATCATTGCAGGTTTATACGGTTTTTTCGGTTATCAAGGTTTATCCAGCTTATATTTGCTTGATAGTCAAGGCTTATCATTTCAATCTAAAACTAAAATTTATGCCTCCACAAGGTCCTAATCCCAATACGGTATATCCACTGGCCAACTACCAACGCTTGTGTTTTTTGAAAAACATCATCAAAAATCCTCGTATCAAAGTAGGCGACTACACCTACTACGACGACTTTGAATCGGTAGAAAACTTTGAGAAAAATGTAAAATATCACTTTGATTTCACGGGTGACGAACTCATCATTGGTAAGTTTTGTATGATTGCGTCTGATGTACAGTTTATTATGAATGGTGCCAATCACCTGACCGAAGCTATTTCCGCTTATCCCTTTGCCGTGTTTGGTGAGGGGTGGGAGGGAGCCATGCAAGATAAAGCATATCCCTTTAAAGGAAACATTGAGATTGGCAACGATGTATGGCTGGGATATCGAGCCACAATAATGGCCGGAGTTAAAATAGGTGATGGGGCTATTGTAGGAAGCCATGCGGTAGTAACCAAAGATGTTCCTCCTTATGCTATTGTAGGTGGTAATCCTGCCAAAATCATTCGTCAACGTTTTTCGGATAGTCAAATAGCCGCATTATTGGCTTTGGAATGGTGGCATTGGCCTTTAGATAAAATTACCCGCAATGTGGAATTATTGACAGGTAACGACGTAGATGCATTATTACACAGCAATTAACCGCGTTTTTTGTAGTGTGATGTTTACAGCGTACCTAGAAGTAATCTAAATTTTTAATTTGTTTTGGGAGTGACTACTTACTGTTGTTAAGTTGTTCTTTATCAGTGTTTTAATTCGATATTTTTTCCTTTTGAGC
>CALDJV010000412.1 GCA_937899305.1 uncultured Cytophagaceae bacterium | reverse complement strand
TTCAAAAGAGTGACTAATGACCAAGGCTAAAGACAACCTTTTTGAGTCATTTATTTTACAGTGTGCTACTCATCTTGGTAGCAAATAAGGGTAGTCGGCTGATGGGCTTCCCAAGTTTGTAAAAACTATGCATCAGAATGCGCTTCGATCATATAATTGCCCCAATCTTCAATTACCTTCAATGCTGGCACCAAGGTCAGGCCAAGTTTTGTCAAAGAATATTCAACTTTGAGAGGGGGCTTGGAGGTATACACTTTTCGTTCGATAATGGCATCTTCTTGCAGCTGTTTGAGTTGTAAGCTGAGCGCCCTTTCCGTAATGGTACCTATCTTTTTATGCAATTCATTGTACCGTAATGTGCCATTTTCCATCAAATGGTACAAAATAACGGTTTTCCATTTACCACCCACTAGCCCCATGGCAACACTCATGCAGCAGGGGTATTCTTTTCCTTTTACCTTGAACATGGCAAGTTACTTTTCCTTGAAAAATTTGAACTATACTTTTTGTCCGTTATTGTAAAGGTAAAAAGCTATACTTAGTTTTGCAACTATATTATGTATAGTTCAATGAAAATACTTGTCCTTTTTAAACACAATAAAAATGTGTTATGGCATCACGAAATGTGACTCATCGAAAAGGATAGTTCTAGCGAAAACTTTCAGGAATATATTGGTCAAATGCCAATAAGGGTGCTTTAATGAGGCTTGATGGGCCTGTTTTACGGAGTTGATTAAATATTGATTTGAGAAATAAGTCAATGTTGAATACAGTATTCATTATAGATTTCTATTGAATGGGAAAGTGTTTTTAGAGAAATAAACTCAGACCATTTCGGATGGTAAAGAATCAAAGCTAAAAGCTACCACAAAGTGCTGGAACTCGAGAGCCATCGAGTGGCTTAGTAAAACGGAAAAAATAAAGTAATCCAAATTTGGTGTAATATCTGGTTGCTAGACGATTCAAAAAATCTTTGCGTAGCCAAAGCTACGGAACTATTTTTTGAAGAAGTATAGCGACGAGAGATAAGCCAAATGGATTAGGTTATTTATGTAGTTTTACTTAATAAGACGGTAATTGGACTGACCAAGACTGAAATCAAGCAAAAATATCAATCAAATTATATTAATTCATACAACATGATACATAAACTAGTGCTGACTACAGTGTTTCTGGGTGTTTTCATTTTTACTGCTTGTAAAAACGAGGCAAAAAAGGATGAAAGTGACACCAAAACAGAGACTGGAGCAACAACTAAAGACACGCAAGAAGATACCACAAAAGCTGGAACAGTACCAGAAGCAGAGGTGTATTTTTCAAGTGAAACCGTTCGTCCGGGTAACATGGCGATTACCTCGTCTAACCGAATGTTTGTAACGATGAACCCTTTGCTTTCACCGAAGTCGAAAATCTATGAAATCAAGGCAAATGGGGAAGCTACTCCTTACCCCAACGATGAATATGTAACGGGTGACAATTCGGTCATCAAGGCAGTGATTGGCATCCGAGCCGATAGCAATGACAACCTTTGGTTGTTGGATATGGGCGCCAAGCAATTTGTAGTATGGGATACCAAAAAAAATGAATTGGTCAAAAAGCTCAAGCTTCCAGAAGATGTGGTTTTAAAAACCAGCTTTTTGCAAGATTTTGTAATTGATGAAAAGCACAAACGCCTGATCATCGCTGATATGACTCAAGGAGATTTAAAAAGCGCACCAACTCCTGCTTTTATTGTTGTAAATATGGAGGATGGTTCGGCCAAACGTATGGCACAAGGTCATAAAAGTATGATGCCTGAGCAAGAAGGCGGTTTTGCTTTGAACCCCATTGCGATTAGCCCTGATTTTGAATGGGTATATTATGGCGCACTCAACGGAAGAACCATTTACAGAACCCCAGCCAGTGCTTTTGATTCAGATGAAAAAATCATTGCGGGGATCGAAAAATTCGGTAAAAAATCTTTCTGTGATGGTATCGCAGTAGACAAAAATCAGAATGTGTACATTACCAACATAGAAGAGCAAGCTATTTCGGTTTCTAACAAAGATGGACTTAAAAACATTGCGACTTTGCCCAAGAGTCAAACTTGGCCAGATGGGCTGTATATTGGCAACGATGGCCATGTTTACAGTACGGTGGATCAATTGAACAGGATCCCGGCTTTGAACAAAGGGAAAGATGATAGCAAACCACCTTTCCTTGTAATCAAGGCTCCTTTGGTAAAATAAAGTTGAAATGAAGTATTTACAACTCAAGCAGGCATTTCTTTTATGCCTGCTATTTTTTTGTGATATGTCTTGTAAAGAGTCAAATAAAAAAACAGCTGATGGTGCTCGTTCTGCCGAAAACGAAGTGTCATGGATCCCACAAAGTGCCGAAGTTTTTGCCACTGTGGATGAAGCCGTCGGCAATATATCGTTTACTGCCCAAGGCGATTTGGTATACAGTCACCACCCATTCTTTGAACCAAAAATCCGAGTGGTTCATATGGATCGTAAGACCAAAAAAATCAGACCATTTCCAAATGTAGCTTGGAATACCCCAAGAGATACAGACGAGGATTTTTTGAGTAATGTGCTGGGTATCCGAAACGATGAGAATGGCGTTGTGTGGATGATAGATATGGCGCAGAGAAACAAAGTGAGACCCAAAATAGTAGGTTGGAATACCAAAACCGATACGTTAGAAAGGATTTACTATTTAGACGAATCCACAGTGAAGGCATCACAACCCAACGATATGGTGGTAGATACCAAGCACCAAGCATTTATCATCGCAGATGAAGGCATTGGAAGTGGCGGCGATGGCAGCAAAGGTGCATTTATCGTGGTGGATATGAAAACAGGTAAAACAAGACGGTTGCTTGAGGGCCATAGAACTACCAGACCCGAAAACCGGCCTACCGTGATTGATGGTAAAACATTATCGGTAGGAGGGACCCCACTATTGGTAGGGAATGATGGTATTACTGCTGATAAAGACTTCGAATGGATCTATTATGGGCCACTCAATGGATCTAAAATTTACCGAATCAAAACTACCGACTTGCTCAACGAGGATTTATCGGAGGAACAACTAGACAAGAATATTGAAGTGTATTCCGAAAAACCCAATAATGGTGGAATGAGTATTGATGAAGCGGGGAACATTTATATGACTGCGGTAGAAAGTAAATCAATAGCAGTGGTGCTCTCAAAAGACCGAAGCTTGAAAACCATTACCAAGGATGACAATATGGTATGGCCAGATGGGGTAAGCTACAACGAGGCAGACAAGTATATGTATGTTTCAGCAGCGCAAGTCAACCTTGGGGCGGTATTTTGTGAAGGCAAAGCCCAAACGACGAAGCCATTCTTTATATTCCGGTTTAAACCCATTGTAGAAGGGGTACCATTTCGTTAAATATTTATCCTCAAAACCAGTGAAGGATACCCAGTAAAATATTTGGGTATCCTTTTGTTTTCAACCCCAAATCCGACTATATTCATTGCTATCGCATAGGGCACCCATCAACCCCGCATCCTTTGATATTTTGCCCTATAATCATTTAAATAGAGATGGTATGAAGAGTCAATTGTTTTTATTGTTGCTATTAATCGTGACTGGATGTGCGGCTTCCAAAAAAACAACCGGAGTTACTTTGAATTTTCTGGAGAAAGAGACCACATCAAAACTATATTATGCTTATGATAAGGAAAAGTTTAATGAGCTCAATTCCATTGAAAAAGATCAAGATAGTAGTTATAAAATGGAGGTTGACTTGGGAAAAGTAAAAGATAAGAAACATAAAAAAATCTTTTTTGCTTGGTCATTACAAGCCGATACCCGTTGTGTGCATCAAATACGTTTAGCCAAGTTGATGAAACTGAAAAAAGACTTTCCTAAAATGAGCGCGTTAAGCACTCATTATATAGAGGGGTGCAATGATGGAGTGCTTGTGAGCCGGGATAAAATGAAGTTTGTGGGTAAGTATCGTCTCAAGTTAAAGAACCAGGAATACGAGTTACGACTCATTGGCTTTATGGGAGAGTTTTGGGGTGTTTCGCGCAAGTACGATGACAATTACATGAATGCAATTGAGGGGAATTGGGATTACAAGAAGGAGACACAAACTTTTATCATTAAGGTTGACCAAGTTAGCAACCTCGATGTAGGATTGGCCCTGAACCTACCAAAAGAAAAGATTTATACATTTAAAGTAGAAGTATCTGATGGCAAGTTTGTTTTTAAAGCCAATGATTACTCGCTGGTAAAGCTTTAAATAATGACCTGAAATGAAAGACGCATCTCTATTTGAGCAAACGCTGGTTGCTTTTGAAAAAGCAGAGGCGGATGGATGGAACTTGAAGCAATTGATTCGATATATCCTTGCAAACCAGGTAGTGACTACCTATGACAATACGATGACTCGTTTTATTGAACATCGGGTATTCTTTTTGGGGCATTTGAAGTTTGAGTTTAACCTTCATTGGGACAGTGAACCCATGGAGATAGAAACAGATTATTGTTTGTATTTTAAGTTGAGCTTGATCAATGACAAAGGAGAAGCAATAAGTGTGTTAAGGAATGGTGCCATCTTTTGTAACTCTTATGTACTGCTCTTTCGTGTTCCAGAAATGGACGAAGAAATTCCTGGTTTAGAGGCGTCAGTGCAATTGGCCATTACTCAAACATTGGCCCCTTTGGACCTTGAAAAAAAAGGAACATTACTTGCTTATATTCAAGACGAATTCAATAAAGATTTATCAGATATTCAAAGGTTAGATTTCAATGGTTTATTGATGTATCTTTCCTTCAATGCTGAAAAATTTGGTTTAAAGCCCTGTACTGAATCTCAATTGAAAAAAATTGATGAAAATATGGGGGTGGCACTGCCGCCATTTTATAAAAGGTTTCTGCGGGTGGTTGGTCTTGGAAGCAAACTGGACCCTCATCTGGTGTCAAATATTGAAGGTTTTGAGTATTCGCGAGGAAATAAATTGTTTGTATTTGCCACTGATATCATTGACTTTGCGCTTTTTCTAAGCCTTAAAGATGATCCAAATCAAATAATTAGCCACCAATGGACAACCGACAATCCTTATGGAGATAGTCCATATGCTACATTTCAAACTTTTACCGCATACATCGCAGAGCAAATAAAGAAGTTTGGGGCCAAATGAGTTGAACTCATGAAATATTTAATCATTTTGAGAGCGGTATGCTATTCCGCATTTCTATTGTTCATTTACTGGGACTCTACACTTTGGAAAGTGTCGGTCAATATGCTTGGAGAGGGAAAAACAAGAATTACCTACGGCTTATTGGCTATGGCCTTATTCTTAGGTGTTACGCTCCTCTACAACTTATTCTTTAAACTCTTATTCCGGCCATTTAAGAAGGAGGGAACCAGCCTACCTAAAGTTGGAGGCCCGTTTTACATTATTGTCATCATATTTTGTTTCAAATACTGCATTTTCGGGGATATAGGGGTGCTACTCGAAAAGGAATCAAGCTTTGAAATTTGCAAATCAGCCGACATCACCCCTCATTCTGATTGTGCCATCGAAATAAAGTCTCCTGCTATAAAAGACAGCACGCTCAAGATTTATAAGGTGGGTCGGGGTAAAAGGAGGTTATGGTTGGAAAGACTTGTATCAAGGCTTTTACCTACTCGAAGACAAGTCAACGGGAAAACAGTTTGCGGTGCGATCCATTGTGGTCTCTGGGGATAGCCGAGCATCGGACATCAAAGACGAAATATACCAAGAATCCGGTGGGCTTTTAATATTTAGAGATGAAGCTATTAAAGTAAGTCAACCGACAGAAACGAAAGCATTTTTGAGCGCATTCAATTTAGGCCCTGATACACCTATTTATAAAATTAAAACGGGGAGCCTGATGTTATTTGGACAAAAATTGCTGTACTGGGGTGTTTACTTGGTAGTTCTCATTTTTGTCCTTTTTATGGTTGTCTTGTCTTTGCCAGACAAAAAAACGACCCTTAAGTAACATGTTCGCAATAACTGTCTAGTTTACTCTGCTGCCTGAATTGCTGGGCTTCGTTACTTTTCTTGGCAATAGCCCTGCTATTCCCGCAAAAAGTGTCTCACCCAACAAATCCATGCATATGACCAAATCGGACACTTATTTTGAACATGTTACTAAGCAAACCTAAACAGCAAAAAGAGGGATTTTGGTAAATAGGCGATTTTTCAATCTCAAAGTGATTCTCTCAAAAGCCATAAACTCTGGGCAGAACCATAAAAATGTACTTCTGAATTTCTCTCCTGCACAAAAAACTTATTCAAGCACTCCTAAAACATCTATAAACCTATGAGGTAATGTCTTGGTTTATTTGGCCTTTTTAATTTGTTTGTAAAGTTATCGCAACTAAGTTGCGTTTATGATTGATCTGATTTAATTTGCAACATTGTTGCATTTGCAATAGTTTTAATCATACCCATTTGGGCACATCACATGAAATCATTATGAAGGTAGCTTACATTTTTAAGACGAATATGGCTTCTACTTTTCAGTTAGCCACGATGATCTTACCACAATTAGAACAGAAGAATCATGGAGTAGAGGTGGTAGGTATGTTCTTTTTTGACGACAACACACATGTGTTAAGAAAGGGAAATGAAACTGGAGAGCGCTTGAATAAGATAGCCAAAGAAAGCGGCATGCTCATTATGGCCTGTGATCAATGTGCCCTAAGACGTGACTTAGCCGAAGGAGATTTTGAGCAATGTGGTACTGGAAGCATACAACCTAAGAATATGATTGAGGTAGGGCAGGTGGGTTGTTTCCCTCAATTGTATGGCGCATTGAGTGGCAACATGCCCAACTTGGTCATTACACTTTGAATATGAAATTCCATCTGGCCTTCTGTGGATGAGCACAATGCCATTGGGGCCAATCTGATGTAAAAAATTTTTGAACAAAAACATAAAGGCAACTGAAAGGAATCAGAAATGCCATTGATATTGAAAACTTGGTAAAACTTTAAAAATGTTATTTTTGTATTTTTTATTTTC
>CALDJV010000411.1 GCA_937899305.1 uncultured Cytophagaceae bacterium | reverse complement strand
CAGCATATGAATGCTTGAAAACTCATATTAGTTGTTAAGTTGACAGCATTGAGCGTCCTCGCTTGTGATCTATCCAAACTCATAAACACACGCGGGGACGCGTGCGCTAGCGTGGGCTATTGTCAATGTTTTTAAAGACTTAGCCATTATTTCGTGTTTATCAAAACGAGTTCATTCTCTGGTTTAAATTTCCCTATCTCAAGGCATCAGTTCGGAAACTGATGCCAGTGTGATCTAGCGAAGCTCCCGAAGGTTCCCCAATAAGCCCCAAGACCCATTGAGCATAAACCATTGGTTTATTCGACAAATTTCTCCTATCTTACCTCGTAAACTAACCACCTGTAGATGTGTTATTCTTGGGGGGAGGTTCTTGATTATTACAACACCCTCCTCGAATCTGTAGACAAGAATGTTTGTCAAGCTTTGTTGAAGTAAACTTAGCCCAAGATTGTTTTTTATTGGAATCTCTCATTGTGCGTATAAAATTTAGTTAAATTAATGAAACAGCCCGTTATCCTTTTAGCTTGGTGCTTTTTATTGTTGAACCTTTCTGCCCAAGCCCAAACCGACTTTGAGGAAACTTACAAAAAAGCCCGTGCTTTTACAACTACGGATCTCGACTCAGCATTGATATGGTCACAACAATGTGTTACTCTAGCTAATAAAGCACGAGACAAATATTTGTCATATTACTGTTTGGCCTATAGCGCCAGCTGTCAACATTTATTTGGTTTATCTAGTCTGGGTTATCAGAAGGCAATAAAATTAGCAACTGATCTTGGTGATAAATATAGAGCAGTCAATAGTTTAGCAGATGTTTATTTGAATGCTGGAAACTTAGATCAAGCCATTGAATACAACCAACAGAGTACTGATTACTTGAAGGAGAACAAAAAATGGTTGAGTTTAAGTTATGCCTATCAATTAAAAGCTAATATTCTGCGTAAACAATCAAATTATGCAGCCATAGATTTAATGAGAGATGTGATTAAATTAAGGCTGAAACATGCTCCGCAGCAATTGGGTTATGCCTATCATAAACTGGCTGAAACATTTCAAGTATTCCAGGTTTATGATTCCGCTATTGCATATCAACGTAAAGTTCTAAAAGATTATCCCAATACAACCCCGAATACCCAAGCCCTTCTAAATACCCAAATGGGCAAATATTACATATTTAATAACCAACCTAAAGAAGCTGAAGGTCATTTGCAGGTGGCCCAAAAGCTGGAAAAACGTCCGCTTACTCAAGCTCAAGTTTGTCATGTACAAGCTTTGTACTACAGTAAAGTGGGGCGACGTCAGGATGCCTTGGCCGAATTTGAACGCTGTGATTCACTGTTAGAAACCTTGATTACTGATGCTCCTGATGTGGTGACCCGCCAAACCATTGCTGAACAAGCCAAATTGCTTTACGAAGACGCCCTTCACTTGGATTCCCTTCCCAAAATGATCCAATTGAGTTATCAAGCCCGCTTAAAAACCACTGAAGCTCGCTTAGTGAGTTATCGTGCCAAATTAGACTTGGCTGATCGCATTCAACAACAAACCCTGTTGAAGAACACCCAGGTTCCTCATGAAAACTCCGGTAATTGGTGGGTAGGGGTTTTTGCGGGAGTAGTCATTACCAGCTTGTTAGTAGTAGGCTGGCTTTGGTACCGTCGTCGAACTACCCCGCCTTTGGTGCCTCCCACCCACGATCCAGTGGTGGCCCTGGCCATCAACGAGCAAAAACTACTGGCCCAACTGGAAGCCAAGCACGGTGGCCCCATTGACGAACAGCTGTATTACACCGTGGTGATTTATTATCGGGAGGGGACCATCAAAGGAACCGCCCGTTTTCTTCAGATCCAGCGCAACACCCTTCGGGATCGTTTTGCCAGACTGAGTAAAGCCACCCAAATTGACTCCATAAAGGATTTTATCGATGCATATCGTGCGCAAGCCACTGCTCAGAACCCAAAAAATGAGTAAAACATGGGGTGTTCAATTTTGCCCAATGATTGACCCCCTTGTTTGTTGCTATAACTTGTTTATAATCAAATACTTACACGTCTTATTTTTTATTTCACTGACCAGGGGTGATGGGGGTATACAAAAAGTAAACATGCCCTCTTTTCGCTTGCCTGGTCGGTGTACTCCCCCTACCTTTGTTCCCATCAAAACAGTCCAGGGCCTGAACCTTACCGCTGGACTGGATCAGTTTTTCAAAGGATGTATCCTCATAACGAGCGGGGCCGAACAGCCTCGTTCAAGCGTATAAACATCCGTCCAAGCTAGGGGGCCATCGTTGGTAGCCCCCTACTTTTACTGATTTGAAAAATACCTAAAATCTGAATTATTGTGATCGTAAGCCAATAGACAATGGTTGAGGGAGTATACGTAAAGTGTAATATATGCCCACAAAGGGGGCGAAGTTTCTTTGCTCTCTTTGTTTTTTATGATAATGATAGGTAGAGGCTATCGCCATTCGCCAGGGTGTGTGCCGAATGGTGATTGAAAACAAGTACTCAATGGGTTTTTATTTCTAAATTTTATTTATTTTATCACTAAGTAAAATGGAAAAAATAAACTAACCGCAGAACGAAGTTCAAGCTCTGCGAAGCTAATCCAAATTTAGTGCAATATCTTGGTGCTAGACAAGTCTAAAAAATTGGCTAATAGCAGCGCTATTTGCTCTATTTTTTGACGAAGTATAGCGACCAGAGATTAGCTAAATGGATTAAGTTATTTTTGTAGTTTTACTAAAATCACAAAACAATGAAAACAATCCTGAAAAGTAACCACTATTTAGCGAGCCAGTTTGCCGACTGTTCGCTTACCCGCGACCAAGCTCGTCAAGTACGAGGTGGCGGCCGAGTACGTTTGCAATGCACCATGTCAGATGGTAGCCCTCACATTGTGGAAAATGATACTTTACAACAGGCTTTTGCAGGTATAGACCTGCATAATAGGTTTGCTGAAAGCCAAGGTTTGCCACGCATTGTTGGTTGCGAGGTACCCAAAAGTGTGATTGGGAAAGATTAGTGAGGCTCCGATTTCGGATTTGATCTAAATACTACCTATTCTCTATTTTT
>CALDJV010000410.1 GCA_937899305.1 uncultured Cytophagaceae bacterium | reverse complement strand
CGGCATTTTTTGTTTCGTTTTTTTTGCTGTAGAAAAAAATGAAAGGCTTAATGAACTCTAGTTGTTCATATTTTCACCTGAACTTTGTAACTGGTATTTATTAAAAATAAACAAATTTTTGACTTGCGAAAGGTCAGTTAATAAATTATTACAAGCTAAATAGGCCACTTTATTTTATTTTGAAGGAATCCATCATTGTATTCACCTCTCCTAGATATTTGTCAAAACTTTCAAACTCAGCCGCATAAGTCATTATCAGCGCTTCCTTGCCCTTCATCCAGGCACGTTTTTTCCATTTCATTTTACGACCACCCACATTACCTGTATACTCTATTTCTACATACTCCGTTTGTTTTTTTTGATCTAAAATACGTACTGCCTCTACCTCTTTGGTGATTTGGGTCTCCAGTATTTTTGCAAGCTGTTCGATTGTAAATGACTGACTCCTGGAGCGTTGCAGGGTAATACTCACTTGCTCTAGTACCTGGTCTTGCGCCGAGGTTTGTTTGGTAGTCAGGAGCGCAAGTTCTCCTGCGGTAGTGCCTTTGGTTACTTTCCACCCCGCAGGATATTGCAACGAAAACTTGTCTTGGTTGAGGGTTTGAGAAGTAGGCTGATCCGGCTTTTTTGAAGTCGAAGAATGCGTTGCGGTAGTCGTATCCGTAGTTTCATTGTTAGTTTGGGTATTTGGTTCGGCACAGGCCCAAAAAATGTGAATGATCAAAAGATAGATTAAATGCTTTTTCATGAAGTTGGTTTTAGATTGAGTTTGAAAAAAATACGTTTGATACAAAGGTTTGTCAAAACATTGATAGAAACAATGCTCCATAGTGATTTTAGTCAAAAGTTGATTGTTACTTGATTGGTCTTTGGCAGTGCTTAAGCTTAAACTTTGGTCTGCGATGATCACTCGGTAACGAATTTAAAAATGATTTCGCTATCTGTTGAAGCGTAAAACTCAAACCCTTTTGATGGTTGACAATGATGAACAACGTACGCATACGCTCGAGTCGGCTATGGACTATTGTAAATACGTAACGATTAGATTTTTAATTTTCTTGATAAAACCTTTAACTTTGTTGCATGCAACAATTCAAAAATGACCTCATACTACGTACACTCAAGGGAGAAACTACCGAAAGAAAACCGGTGTGGTTAATGCGACAAGCAGGGCGCATATTGCCTGAGTATCGTGCCATTAGAGAAAAACTTTCTGGGTTTGTAGAACTGGTAACTACCCCCGAATTGGCTGCAGAAGTAACCATCCAGCCAGTCGATATTTTGGGAGTAGATGCGGCCATTATATTTTCCGACATTTTGGTGATCCCAGAGGCGATGGGTTTGCCTTATGAAATGGTTGAAAAACAAGGACCCTGGTTTCCTAACACTATAAAAACTGAAGCTGATGCTGAAAAACTCAAAGTAGCCGATGTTGCATCAGACTTGGGATATGTATTAGAAGCAATTCGCATTACCAAAAAGAACCTGGACAATCGTGTCCCATTGATTGGTTTTGCTGGAGCTCCCTGGACTATCTTTTCGTACATGATAGAAGGTAGCGGCTCTAAAACCTTCTCGAAGGCCAAGGCGATGTTGTATCGCGCTCCCGAACTGGCCCACAAGATATTACAAAAAATAACCGATAGTACCATCCAGTACCTCAAAGCTCAAATAGCCGCAGGTGCCAATTTAGTCCAATTATTTGACTCTTGGGCGGGTATTTTGTCGCCTACCAGTTATCAAACTTTTGCTTTGCCTTATATCAAGCAAATCGCCGACGCAGTAACAGAGGCTCCTCTGATTGTATTTGCCAAGGGAGCATTTTTTGCCCGCGAATATTTCAAGGAAATCAATTGTGAAGCAATAGGGCTAGACTGGACAATGGACATTCAGGCCTCCCGACAATTGGTAGGTGAGCATAAGGTTTTACAAGGAAATTTGGACCCCTGTGTATTGTATGCAGAAGACAAGGTGATTCAAGAAAGTACGCGTGAAATGTTGAAAGCATTTGGTAGCAAACACATTGTGAATTTAGGGCATGGGGTATATCCTGACACCAACCCTGAAAAAGTAAAAGTGTTTATTGAAACGGTAAAAGAATTTGAGTTATCCACAAAGTAGACAAGTTATCCACATTTGCTCAACTTTATCCACAATTTACCCACATCTGTGTTCTGGGGATAAAAATCATCGTAGTAAAATGACTGATAATCAATGTTAAGTCCTATTTGACTTTTTTTATCAATAGTTTTCAACAAGTTATCCACATTTTGATTTGAATCTTTGTGGATAACTTGTTTTTATTTATCCACGAGTTATCCACAATGAGTTGGTAGTTATCCACATCTTGTACACAATCATCCTGGGTTTTTCCACAAAGTATTCACATTTTATCCACAAGTTATCCACAACAAACCTTGGTTTATCCACATGGCTATGATGTTAATCCTTGATTTATACCCAATATAAGAAGGTGTTATATTAGTAAAAGCTTGTTTTACAGTGTTTTATGAATATTTGATAATTGTGGATAACTTTGAAGGGGCAGTAGTGATAGGAAAAAAGCAAGAAAGAAACGACCGACAGAGAGGAGATGAAAAATAAAGGTATTGTGGAATGATGACTTAAAAATCTCTAGGTGAATTGTGGATAACTACAGCAAAAAATGTTCCATCAACTGCTATTCGAAAGAATACTTTTCCACAAAGGAGTGTGAGTTATCCACAATTTTTCCACATTCATTTCTAGGTTTTTCCACAAGTTATCCACAAATAGAGCTATTTTATCCACACTTTTTCCACATAAGCTATTTTCAATAGATTTGAGTTATCCACATAGCTCTTACTAGTATATTGATTTTTAATACTTTACTTCGTGACTCATTTTGAGAAATACTGTGGATAACTTTAGTCAGGGGCAATGTCTATACCAAGAAAAATTCTTGACAAGTTGTAAGAAAAAATATCATTATGTTACTAATGTGATAACTTGTGTAATTGAAACTTAAACTAAATCCATTAATACAATTGAATAATTTATTAGAAGTCAGAAACGTGTTCAAGAGTTACGCTGATCATCAGGCACTAGATGATGTCTCTATTAGCATACCTGAACAATCCATCTTTGGGTTATTAGGACCCAATGGTGCAGGCAAAACGACATTGATTAGGATCATTACTCAGATTATCAGTAAAGATCAAGGAAATATTAGTTTTGATGGGCAGCCACTAGATCCTCAGCACGTTAGAGACATAGGTTACCTCCCCGAAGAAAGAGGGCTGTACAAAAAAATGAAAGTAGGTGAACAACTCCTCTATTTGGCCCAATTGAAAGGGCTTTCTAAGAAAGAGGCGGTGGATAAGATCAAAATATGGTTTGAGAAGTTTGAAATGAAAACCTGGTGGAAAAAGAATGTGATCGATCTTTCAAAAGGAATGCAACAGAAGGTTCAGTTTGTGGCCACAGTATTACACCGACCAAAACTCATCATTTTGGATGAACCTTTTTCAGGTTTTGACCCGGTAAATGCCAACCTCATAAAAGACGAAATACTAGAACTGAGAAATCAGGGCAGTACAATTATCTTTTCGACCCACCGCATGGAGTCAGTAGAAGAACTCTGTGATCATATTGCGCTTATTAACAAATCGAAAAAAGTATTGGAAGGTAAAACCACAGAGGTGAGGGCTTCCCATAAAACAAATACTTTTACGGTGGATTATGAAGGTACCTTGAACCCCAGTTTTGGAGATCAATTCAAGGTGTTGAACACTGACACAGTAGAAGGTAGCCTCAAACGCTCTTCTATTAAGATCACACAAAACGAGGTATCTGCAAACGACCTCATTGGACAATTGATTCAGCAGGTAAGCGTGCAATCTTTTCAAGAAAAGATACCCAGTATCAACGATATTTTTATTGAAACTGTGCAAGGAAAATAGCAATTACTCATCTAAAAAGTTACTGTCGTGAATAAGATATTATTAATTATACAAAGAGAATATTACGTGAGGGTGCGTAAAAAGTCGTTTTTGATCATGACTGCCCTGGCTCCCTTGCTTTTTGCTGGATTGTTGATAGGCCCAGTACTCTTGAACCAAAATGTAAATAAGGGAAAAACTGTAGAAGTGATCGATGAAAGCGGACTGTATAAAGGAAAGCTAGAAAAACACAGCAGTCTGAAGTTTGTATACCTCCAGGAATCGTTGGCAAAAGCCAAGGAAAAACTGCCTAAAACGAAGCATGAGGCTTTGTTGTATATTCCAAAAGTAAGCTTAGACAATCCAGCTGGCATCAAACTATTTGCCGAAAAACGGGTAAGTGTAGAGGTGGAGCGAAATGTAAGAAAAGCCATTAGCAAGGCCACCGAAGACATGAAATTGATCAAATCGGGCATTGATAAAAAAGTATTGAGCGAGATTAAAACCGATATTTCATTGGATACTCAAAACCTAAAAGGTGAGGAAAGCAGTGGTAAGGCAGCCATGATCGTGGGTTATGTATCTGGTTTTTTGATTTATTTTGCTATTTTCTTATACGGAGTACAGGTAATGCGTGGGGTGATTGAAGAAAAAGTAAACCGCATTATTGAGGTCATGATTTCTTCAGTAAAGCCTTTTCAAATGATGATGGGTAAAATTATTGGAGTGGCCTTGGTTGGCATCACCCAGTTTATATTATGGATTGGCCTCTCGATCTTGATTACCTTTGCCGTAGGTAAGTTTATGGGGGGCAATGACACCCTCACTTCTCAACAAGCCACTACTACTATTACCAAAAACTTAAGTGCAGAGACCACAGCCGCGGTGCAAACAGAGTTGGCCGGAGGCAACAAGATATTCAAAGCCATCAATTCACTTCCCATTACCACAACCATCATTTCATTTTTGTTTTATTTTATTGGTGGTTATTTACTTTATAGTGCTTTGTTTGCGGCGGTGGGTTCAGCAGCCGATACCGAAACCGACACCCAACAATTTGTCTTACCCATCTCGATGCCACTGGTGTTTGCCATGGTAGCTGCGTCGGCCATCGTGCGTGATCCTCAAGGACCATTGGCTTTCTGGATGTCAATGATTCCGTTTACCTCCCCTATTGCTATGATGATTCGTATTCCTTATGGCGTGGCTACTTGGGAAATCATCGTGTCCTTGACTTTGCTCATTGCTGGATTTATGGCCATTACTTGGTTGGCCGGACGTATTTATCGGGTAGGGGTACTCATGTACGGTAAGAAGGTAAACTTCAAAGAAATTGCGAAATGGTTGTTTTATAAGGTATAACCTTATTGGCTATATATTTTGCGGAGGAGCTGAAAATCATTTTCATTGTATGGCTTCGTTTCGCAGATGATTGAATGGCTATATTGGTTTTATTAAAAAAGACCATATAGCCATTTTACTATATAAGATCAACGCAATCATCGTTTTTTCTTTTTCTTTGCCTTGGCGCGTTCCTTCACAATTTGTTGAATCACATTGGGACGTTCAAAATGAATGCTCCACATACCTACGGCTTCTTTGAGGTAAATAGGGGCAATAAAAACTCGTTTACGACGGTTTTCTACATATGCAGTCGTTGGCTTCAAGGCCTCCTCTCCACTTTGATACTTTTTCCAGAAATCTGCCTCAATGGAATATAAATTGTCCACTTGTGTGCGGTCAAAGCTAATGGCTTGAATGTCCACTTGACACACCTTGGCCAAAGAATCTATATTGGCCAATGGCAATAATTTGCTAAACTCCTTGGCCGATGCGATGGTGTTGGCTTCCAATCCTTTATTATAAGCCCTATTGAGGTATTTTTGGGCAATTCGACTCACTTCACTGCCTTTGTTGGCCGTCCATTCTTGAAATTCCTTTTCTGAAACCCGGTGAATTTTACGGCTTTTTACCTCATTTTGAATGGCTTTGAGGTCATGCCCATAATCTTTGAGGGTTCTATTACGGCAACTTGCCAGACACATCAAAATACTGACAAAAAAAATAGCATGCCAAGCATGCTTAAAAATGAAATATGGGTGAAAAACGTTTTTTTTTGATGTCATACTATTTCGGCATTTATTCCAGATATATCGTTTAACAAAAACAAGTAATGCTGTAACTTACCTTTTTCGTTTCTAATAGCTGCAGCGTTTACTTTTACCATGACTCTATCTTCCGATTTGGTATTCAAATACATAAATTCACTGTATTTATGCCCTTTTGCCAAGCGAGCTTTTGCGTATTCTACTTTATCATAAGATTCAAATACGTGTTCTATGGCCATTCCTTTGAGTTCGGCAGATTCATAATGTAACTTGGCCTCGGTGAGTTCGTTGGCGGATGTAATAAAGAAACGGGTATCGGTTTTAATCACCAAATGGGTCAATTCTAACAATTCGTTTACTTCGCTGGCCTCATACTGTGCTTTCTCGGTACTTTCTTGAGTGGCTTGCAGCTCCTCCATATTTTGGCGCATTTCCTCCTCTTGGCTTTTCATCTGCTCCGTCATCATGGTAGATTCATCCAGTAAACGATTTGTACGCTCAGTTGTTTTTACCGAGGCAATCGCTGAGGCAATGCTTTCTGCAATATTTTCCACAAATTTTACCTCATAGTCCTCAAATACATTGAATGAGGCAAGTTCCACCACTCCAAATACCTCTTCGTTCAGCTTCAATGGAACAATCAGTAAACTACTGGGATTTGCTTTTCCTAAACCAGAAGTAATCATTACATAATCGTGCGGAATTTCAGTAAGGCGAATCGTAGAGCCCTCTTGCCAGGCTTGTCCAGTGAGGCCGTCGCCACGATATACTCGTTGCTCTAAATATTTTTTCGAATCCCAGGCATAGCAAGAAGCCAAACTCATATAAGGTTCTTCGCGATCATGTTCGTCTATGTCTTCTACAATAAACAGCCCCCCTTGGTTGGCTTCCACGTATTTCACCAAGTTAGAAATAATCAAATCTGACAAATTCTTGAGGTCAGTCGCTTTTTTACCTACCAATTCGCCAAACAAAGCCAATCCAGTAGTAGACCAGTTACGACGACGATCCTCTTCGGCCACCTTTGCCAGGTTATCACGCATTTCTAGTAGTGCGTTTCCTAGTACATCATTGTTACTCAAGGGTTCAAAAGAGGCTTGATAATTACCCTTACCAATATTTTCGGCAAACCGTGATGTTTCTCGTAAACCGGTGACTAGTTTATCTGCGGAGTCGGCCATTTCTCCAATTTCATCGTTTTTGAAAGGGTAATTTTGTTCAGAAGGCAACTCCCCTGTACCCAACTTCACAAACACATTGTTGATATACTTGATAGGGTCTACAATATTTCTTCTAGTAATAAAATAAGCAATCAAACCTACCATCACCGATAAAATAGCCAATACAATGGTAATGACCTGTTGTTGCTGAATAGAAGCTAGTAAGTTCTTTTGGGAGGCTTCAGTTTCCTTTCTCTTTTGTAGGGCAATTTGCTCCAACCGACCAATGATTTTTTTGTACTTAGGAAAAATCTGGTTTTCCACAATTTCTCGAACAATGGTAGAAGTCATGAGATCTTCATAATCATCAAACTCCACTATTTTGTTCATAATTTCTTCTTTCTGGATTTTCTGAAGGTCTTCAAAATCTTTGAACACCAAATCCAGGAGTTTAGCCAATTGTTTATTTTCCCATTTGGCCTGCAACTGCATCAAGTTGTCCTTAAATTCAGGATATTCATTGTGTATTTTCCGGAGAGAGTCTTTGTCTTCTTCGCTGTTATCAAAATTGATCCAGCTAATGGTGTACATGCGTGATTGGGTCACCATTAGTTTGAAATTCCTAATCTCCTCCAAAGATGGGTTTACTACATTGTAGGAAGTTTTGGTGATTGTAGCACTATTTCTTAAAGTGATTAAACTAAAGGTAGCATTGAACATAAAGAAGAATATAAGGATGGCAAAACCAACCAATATCCTTTGGCTAATAGATAGGGAAAAGCCTTTATTGTTTTTTGTTGATTGAGAGGGTTTTTCTGCGATGTTTGTTTCCATAACAAAGGTAGTTATGTAGTTGATTAAACTTATAAGCTTATATACAAATATAAATAAAAAAAGCCTTCGATAGAGGCTTTTGTTATATCATTTGATAATCAGATAAATAACTACACAATGGTATGTTTTGCTGAATGCGTTGATGTTATCTACCCATTACCGGGATAGCAAACCTTTTGAGATTCCTTGAAACAACCAAACCACGGTTGGTTGTAGCATTTTGATTGAGTTCAAAGCGCCATCGACCATTCCTGAGAACAAAATTAATACCACTTCCCAACTGGGCCATTCCACGCTTTTCGGTAATCACTAACATGGGTGAGCGTGGATAACTTTGATTAATCATGGACAAATAGCCACTTTTAGAACTTGGTATAAATAAAATGTGGCAATTACTAATTTGCGCGAGGTGATTGAAACGCTTGACAATAATGCGCTGCCTTTTCATACCTGCGGTTTTTCGGGCTGCCATTTTCTGTAATTCTTGTATGATGGGAGAGTTTCCTAGTACACCAATTACAAAATCTCCTGACTGATAAGTTTTAGGCCACTTAATGTATTTTGTGAAGTTATAAATAAATACGGTGTGAAACCTATAATCACGTACTTGGGCTGATGCGTTGAAAGCAAAACTTGAGAAGAGAATTGACAAAAGAACAATAAGTGCGCTAATTTTTACACTTTTCATCGTTAACACAATGTTATTTGGTCTGAAAAAATTGTTTTAAACTTATTCGCATAGTTTAAGGTATAATTGTATTTTTGCATAAAAAAATACAACACAACAATACAAAAGTATTGAAATGCGATCAAAGTCGCAACTTTACCAATTGGTTTTCGTAACGTAGAAGTTACACTTGTACTAAATAACTTACAAAAACAATTCTGAAAAAATCATGAGATTTGCATTGTTTTAGCTGATTCCTCTTTTCCCTCCATAAGGGTTTTAAACTTCCTGATAAATGGAAATAAATATATAAATTTTACAATATATTTATTCTTTTAGCCCTATTTATCCCTTTCATGTTAAATATAGTGCACTTTCAGCAAATAGCGAGGAAGTGGAGTTGAAGATAAGTTTCTCACCAAAACATCGTTGGCTTGGGGCACTTGTTTTTACATTTGCGTAATTTTTTTGAATTTCGAGTAATTTTCATACATAAAAAATATCATGATTGACAAATTAGAAGCAATCAAAGAAAGATTTGATGAAGTAGGTCAGTTGATTGTAAAGCCAGAGACCATGGAAGACATGGCGGTATATACCAAGCTGACCAAAGAATATAAAGATCTAGAGAAAGTTGTAACAAAATATAACGAGTATAAGCTTGTTTTAGACAATATTGATACTTCCAAGGACATTTTAAGCAATGAAAAAGATGCCGAGATGCGTGAAATGGCCAAAATGGAATTGGAGGAACTGAATCCTCAAAAAGAACAAATTGAGGAAGAGCTCAAAACGCTGTTGATCCCCAAAGATCCCAATGACAGTAAAAACGTAATCTTGGAGATTCGAGGAGGTGCTGGAGGCGATGAAGCGGCTATTTTTGCCGGTGATTTGCTCAGAATGTATCAACGTTTTGCGGAAAAACAGGGCTGGAAACTGGAAATGATGGATTTTACAGATGGTAGTTCAGGTGGATTCAAAGAGGTGGTATGTGCAATTGCGGGAGAAGATGTATACGGAATGATGAAGTATGAATCAGGGGTACACCGGGTACAAAGGGTGCCAGCTACTGAAACCCAAGGGCGGGTGCACACTTCGGCCGCCAGTGTAGCAGTATTGCCTGAAATGGAAGATGTAGAAGTGGAGATCAATCAGAATGATGTTCGTATTGATTTGTTTTGTTCATCAGGACCTGGTGGGCAGTCGGTAAATACGACTTATTCAGCAGTGCGTTTAACTCACATTCCTACTGGTATTGTAGTGTCTTGCCAAGACGAAAAGTCTCAGCTAAAAAACAAGGCCAAGGCAATGAAAGTATTGCGGTCTAAATTATACGAAATTGAGCTGAAAAAACAGCAAGATGAAGTAGGAGCGCAACGTAAGTCAATGGTAGGGAGCGGAGACCGATCAGATAAAATACGTACCTACAACTATCCACAAGGGCGGGTAACTGACCATCGTATCAAATACACGGTGCATAATTTGCCCAATGTAATGGATGGTGACATTGCGAACTTTATTGAAAACCTTCGTTTGGCTGATAATGCCGAAAAAATGAAAGACGGAACTGCGTAAGATCAGTAATAACCAAATCAATGCAAGCCTGCCTAAATTTATAAATTGGCAGGCTTTTTTTGTGGTTAACCAATGTTCTGACTTGTTGGCCAGCTACTCTATGCGTGGTTTTTTTCAACACCTTCTCGTTTTTTTTCATGGCGATTTTTTTCCATCAGCAATGCAATGAGTGGAAACTGGAGCCAAAATGAAAAATAAAAAAAAGTGAGATACCAATATTTAGGTATAAATCTCAAACCTTGCCCATCAATTATCCCAAGAAATAGAGTATCATAAGAAAACAATGGAATTGTAAGGTAAAATGCCAGCCAAAGTGCATTCCTAAAATAATCTTGCCCAGGAAACATTTTTTTTAGCAAATATTCTCCTAATGGAATATACAAACCTGTGATAGCGATGACAATAATTACGGTGAAGTCATAACTCCAACTTTGGCCATAGTCTGGAAGCCCCACCAAGACAAAGAAGCCCCAAGTGATGAAACTCATCAACAAAAGTGATAGGTGGGGTTTAAGTGGTAATTTGCTCATCTTTTTGTAGATTTCTTGTGATTTAATACCACAAAGTTGGCCCATAATTTTTTTGATGTACTGACGTTTCTTGCTAAACAATAGGCAAGTAAAAATCTGTAATGAGTTGTTGAGAATTGTAAAATGGTGGTGGACTTGTGTACCATTCTAAAGCTGGTTCGTCCCTTAAAACCCAGCGGTATTTAAATATACATACATTGTAGATATAATCATAAATTGGGTAAAACATCTCGAATGCACCTTTGTAATGGAAAACGGCAAACTTGCCTCCTTTAATTTTCTTAAACCCAATCTCCCCACTGGTTTGTATTTCTTCTGGAACAACGATACAGGCATCAAACCTTAAATTTGATACTTCCGTTAAGTCCAAATTATCATGCACAATTCCTAAAGCCTCAGGTTGCTGTTTTAAGGTGAAGTTTTCAGATGCCCACTGGAACAAGCGTTCAAAAGATTGGTCTATTTTATCATAGTTACCAAACTGCCTGATATAAGCCAGGTTCAAATTGGGTTTTTCTATTATTTGGGGTGAACCAACGTGTAATGTTTCGAAAGAAGTATTCTGGTAACGCCTCTTTTTGTTTGCAATTTCTGTTTTTGTACTTGCTCTATATAGGGTTGGGGTGGTAGAAAAGAACGATTTAAATGCACGCATAAAAGTCTCTGGTGACCCATAACCACAGTCGTAGGAAATTTGGTTGATTGTTTTTGTGGTATTTTTAAGCATAATCGCCGACTTTTCTAATCTCAATCTGGTTAAGTAATCTTTGGTAGTATCACCAATGATTGACTTGAAGATGCGGTGAAAATGATATTTTGACAAGAAGGAGTACTTGGCTATTTCTGCTAGTCCAATATTTTGAGCAATGTTTGATTCAATGAATTCAACAGCACGATTGATGGCCTCTAAATAATGTGCTTTGGTTTCTCTTTGCATGCTTCCAATAAAATATTGATCGAATTGCCTTGCTGTTACAAGGTTTGGCTAAATATAAAAAACAAAAATGATCAGATTTATTCCAGCGATTTTTTGTTATACAACAAGTACCCTATGTGGAATAAAACTCCTAATTGATTGGTAGGGTTGTCGTAATAATTGAGGCTTACGCTTACTGGCCCCAGCATAGTATGGTATACCAATCCGACAGTTCCTGCCATATGAGTGGTAATATTATTTCTACTTTGGGTATCAAAAACCGGAGTTTGAGGAGTGGCTTCCAAAATACGCCTAAAAGGACTGAAAGCATAAGCTTCGGCCCTGAGTTCTAATTGACTACTTAATTTGAAAATGGCACTCCCCCCTATTGCCAAATAATTATATGCTCTAAAATTACTGAGAAATAAACTGCGACTATCTTGTAGTGGATTGAAGGCAGGTGCGGTGATCACACTTGACAAATAATTATTGAACAACGCCTGATTAGAACCAACTGCCTCTACCAAATATCCCAAACTGAAATAACGCCAATCGAGATAACCTTCTGAGCGTAGTTTCAACCTAAACCATTGATGATCTTGTGATTGTTGGTTAGTGAAAATAGAGCCGGTTCCAGGAGTTAAAACCTCTTTGCCATAAATATATTGTCCTTGTATACTGAAGGCCATTCCTCGGGAGGCATACTGCTTGCGATTGAGGGTATTACGATTGTAGCTCAAGGTGATGACTTGTCCATTAAATTTGGTCCAATCGAGGGTATCGTTGGTCTGGAAGTTGGGGTGACTTTGGTAACGATAATTGTTAAAAAAGTATCCATATTGTAGGTTATACTTACTTTTACGACCTGAAGCGATGCCCACCTGAATGCCTACCTTGGTGTCGTTTTGGCTTAGGTTGGCAGCAGTGATGCCTGGTAAAGGATCATTTACATTGTCGTAATGCCAGTTATTGAACGTAATGAAGGGTTCTACATAAAAAGGGAGCTGATTGGGTATGTTGATGCGTAAACGGCTATGATTGGAGAAATAAAAACGTCCTGCATACAAATTGGTGGCAAAAGTATACCACCAGTTGTTGAGATAGTCATACTCTAAGCCAAGGTATAAATTGCTAATACTGCGAGAAGCAAGGTTGCCCCCTACCCTGGCTTTGAGGCTTTTATCTGGCTTGAGCCGCAAATGAAAATCAAATACCTGTTGGGTAGAATCATACACAAAGCTAGGGTAAAGCAAAGAAAACTTATTGGCTTCGGCCAACCGAAAGTATCTCTTTTTGATGTTTTCCAGGTTGAAGGCACGTTGTTTTTTGAATTTAAACAAGCTTTTGATGTAGCGTGTCTCACTCTTCTTGAGGCCTACAATATGAGTGTGTCTAAACTTGAGGGCTGGGAACTGGGCCTGAAAAACCTGGCGTTTTTGATGAAGGGTACTTGAATCTATCCGACGATTGATCTTTTTTTGAATGGCCGTCATTTTGCTCAAAGTGGCCTGATATCCACGGGTAATATAGGCGTCTACTTCGGTAAAATCCAGGGCGCTAAAATCAATGAGGCGAGGCTGAATATAAATACCGTTGGAATCAATTTTACTGGAATCACTCTTAGACAAAAACGTGTATAATAACGCATCGTCTATGTGCCTGTCATCGTCTTTGTAAGGATAGTGAGTAAAGGTTTTTTCAGATACATTGACTCCAATAATGACTTCTGGATTAAACTCCTTTTTGGCCCACCCAATCGGGAAATTATTATAAATTCCTCCATCAAATAAATACTTGCCCTTTACCCGAATAGGGGAAAAAAATAACGGTACATTGAGCGAAGCCCGAATTGCATCGGCTAACTGTCCGTCTTTGAGTACTACCTCATCTTGGGTAAAAATGTCTGAAGCCAAAGCCCGGAAAGGCACAAACAAGCGATCAAATTGATAATGGGCCTTGGCTGAAGCACGCGCCAATTTAGAGGCCAGGGCAAAGTTGAGCACATTGTCGTTGACCAGACTCCCCTCAAGAGAAACATTTAACAAAGAATCTAAAGCAATTTTGAGATCAAGAATGGAGGAGTGGTGTTCGTCTTTATACAAAAAATAACGATAATCATCAGGAAGAGTCCCATTTACCCAATTTTGAAATAAGGGGGAATGAACTAGTTTTTCCATATCGGCAACCGAATATCCCGCTGAATAAAGCCCCCCAATCACAGCTCCCATAGAAGTACCAATGACATAATCGATGGGTATGTTGTTTTTTTCCAAAGCTTTGATTACTCCAATATGGGCGATGCCTTTAGCGCCTCCCCCACTGAGTACTAAAGCTACTTTTTGGCCGAATACTATTGGTGTGGTCGATACCAATAGCATCCACAAAATGATTTTTCGAGTCATAGTTTTTACTTGATATTGTTGGTTAGTGTGATATACCTAATGTAGCAGACGATATATGCTTATTGAAGTGTGTTATGTATCTATACGTAAAGAAGGGAGGTAGGGGTTTTCTTTAGTCCACAGTCGACGGTCGATGGTTCACAGTTTTCTTTAGTCCATAGTCCACGGTCGATGGTCCATGGTTTGTTGGTTGGGAGTTTTCTTTAGTCCATAGTTCACAGTCGACAGCCTAATGCTGTTTCCTTAACACTACTCGAGTCCATATGGCGAGTAACGTTTCCCCCGTTTGGGGGAATTAAAGGGGGCTTTCGTGGATTACCACCACATACCTAAATCCTTAAGGAAACAGCATTGGTCGACAGTCCATAGTCCACAGTAGCGCGAAGCGATACAAATGAGTTGTCGCTTCGCGCAACCATTTAACAATGCAACAATGAGCGAAGCGGAACAATAGATCATTTAATCCGAGGTGAATTCACGGGTAATCTTGATGTAACCTGGGTAGCGAATGGTACCCCCTAAAACCTTGAATGAAGGCTTGGCTCTTACTTTTACCCTAGACGCTTCTCGACCAAAGCCCGCCAAATTGAAGGCAAACTTGAGCAATGCACTTCTGGACTTTCCCTTCAAGGCTTTTTTTAGATCAAGATTTACATCCAAAGGGAGAATATTGGTACCATTGGCGGGTACCTCAAATCGTTGGGTACTTTCTCCCTCAGCCATTTGTATATCATCGATGTACAAAATCCACTTAAGCTCATTCAAACCAGCCGTTTTTTTATTGGGATTCTTTACCTCAATATTAACCGTCATATTCATAGGCAACGACGAGTTGCGAGCCAAAGCCAGGGTAATTTTACCTGCATCCAGCAAGCTAAGGTCGGTAATGCCCTTGACCTCATCAATCTTTACATTGGCTAATTGGATATTTTGCAGTGATTCGAGACGAAACTCGCACTTTGATAATCGTTTACCTTGACTAATAGACCTACAAGAGATATTGAATGCAGTCAAACTTACAAAGAGCAGTAATGGGAGGAGTCTTGTTTTCATGAGAAGCTATTGGTGTATGCTTGTTGGGTTAATAGAAAGAAATCAACATCAGTTTCATAATAATAAGCTTTTTTCTGGTATTGTAGACCAACTTTCTGCAAAATGTGCGTAGACTTGGTATTCTCCGTAACGGCGATACCTACAATTTGTGCCAAATTCAATTGCTCGAAACCATATTGGATCAAAGCTCGACTTACCTCAGTGGCATAACCCTGTCCCCAGAATTTTTTCATATAACGATAGCCTAGCTCGATGTGCTCGCTGTTGTCTAAATGCTTGAGGCAAGTCCAACCAATGAACTGATCTCCATCTTTGAGTATAGTAGCCCACATGCCCAATCCAGGATTTTGAGTATAATAGGTGTCTATGTAGTGCAGAACCGCTTTTTGCGAGGTTTCGAAAGGCAATGGTTCACCACCTGTGAGAAATTTCATGACTTCAGGATCGATATTGAGTTGGTGCATCAGCGTAACATCGGCCTCGACAAATTCGCGTAGATAGCAGTGATCAGTTTCTAGTATTTTTTTCATTGGAATAAGGGAAATGGTAAAAAGGGAGGCAAATGTAAGATTTTTTGACGCATGAATATCAAACAATCAACCTAGAAATATTTTATCTGATGCCCTGGGTGCCTATATAGCTATAAAACAGCCTATTCCTTTTTGCAATCATCTCTCCTGTTTTTCGAGTTAGTCCTCGTAGTATTCTTTGCCTTTCATATCTATGTAATACTCCTTGTCGTCTTTGATCACCAGCGCAATTCCTTGACTGTAGTCGTTGTATTCGTAAAAAATAATTCCAAAACCATCGTATTTAAAATCGACCACTACAGTACCTTGCCGATTGATAAATCCCATTTGTCCCTCTTTCCATACCGGTGCATACCCATTTTGAAAACCAGCCTTATCTGAGATGTTCAACATATCATAAAAGTGCTGCTGAGTAGTGTATTCATAAATAAAAGGGATGACTTCACGCCCTTCTTTATTGATAAAACCGGCTTTGTTGAATTTAACTGCGAGGGCCAAGCCATCATTAAAATTAAAAGCTTGTTCAAACTGAAATGGAATGGCAATCCCCCCATTTTTGTTTAAGTATCCCCATTTTTGTCCATCCTGGTTTTTGGCACTAAATTGTTGTACTGCCACGATCCCCTCTTTGAAATCATTGAAAGTATTGTAGTTTAGAGTGACTACTACATTGCCTTGAGTATCTATATAGCCTTGCTTTAGTTTGTCACGCTCGTTGGTCGTCCGTAGTCTTACCCGAGCCCTGCCTTCAACAAAAGGTGAAGTCGTGAAATATTTGGTTTTCTTAAATAATATTTTTCCTGTAGTATTGATGTAGCCAGCAGTAGTACTATCTATTTGTACCAATGCTAGCTTGTTATTGAATCGGGTAGCATACTGAAATTGGGGTTTGATGATAAACTTTGAGCTACGGTCAATGTATCCGTACTTAGCGGTTCCTTTAGGTTGATCTATCCAGGGCACCGCCATCAAACCATCTTGAAACTCATAGCGATGAAACTCAGGTAAAGGAACGGGAGGAGTTTTGAGCTGTAAAGGGACCACGACCTTTCCGGTTTTGTCTATAAAACCTCCTACATTTCCCCAATCATCGAGGTTTTTTTCCACGTAAATCCAGCCATTATTTACACTATGGGCCCAATCATACTCTAAAGGGATGACTACTTTGCCCCTCTTGTTGATAAATCCGTACTTTTCTTCTTCATTGCTTACCCGAGCCAGCCCTTCAAAAAAGGGCGTGGCACTGGCATAGGTACAAGGTATTTTAATCTTTTTGAATTCATTAGAGAAGCCCCATTTGTCTCCTTTACGATAGGGAATCAAATTGGGCAAACGTGTTGTTTGGGTAAAGCCTGTTTCAATAATAAAAAATAGTATTAATAATGCCGATAAGCCTTTCTTCATAGTATCGTTTTTAAAAATTTTAGTCTTCGTAATATTCATTGCCTTGCATGTCTATGTAAAATTGTCTTTTGCCTTGTTTTACTAAAGCAACTCCTTTGCTAAAATCATCATATTCATAAAAAACACTGCCAAAACCATCATATTTACACTCAACTACCAGTTTACCCTCCCGATTGACGAACCCCATTTTTTTGCCCAGCCAAACCGGAGCAAAACCATTGACAAAACGAGTATTGAGGTGCATCTCATAAAAGGTTTGGTAATAATCAAACTTAAAAGGAATCACTACCTCGCCTTGTTTATTTACAAAGCCTACTTTACCGTTTTTGACTACCAGCGCCAATCCCTCGTTGAAATTGAACGCTTTTTCATAGATAAATGAAATGGCTTCGTTTCCTTCGGTGTCTACAAACCCCCATTTGTTTTTTCCAAAAGCTTGTTGTAAAGCTACCAAGCCTTCGTTAAAGTTGTTGAAAGAATAAAAGTCGGTAGAGATCACTACTTTGCCTTGGGTATTGATAAACCCAAACTTCATGTCGTCTTCAGGTTTGGTAGCATTGGGACGTACCCGGGCCAGTCCATCGTTAAATGGAGAAGTGGTGTAGTAGTTATCGTTAAACAGTACTTTGCCTTGGCGATTGATGTAGCCAGCTTCTTTAAAACTTATCTTGACCGCAGCCAAGCCATTGCCAAACTTCGTGGCATATTCGTACTTGGTATCCAATACAAATTTGCCACTTTTATCAGCATAGCGGTAGCCATACTTCGATGGGTCGTATTTCCAGGGTACCGCAATCAACCCTTCGCTAAACTGGTAGCGTTCTCGTTCAGGGAGTGGTACTGGTGGTGTGTTCAAACGCATGGGAATCTTTACCTCCCCTTTTGTGTCAATAAAGCCTCCCACGTTGCCCCATTCCTTAGATTGTTGTTCTACATATATCCAACCATCATGAACACTATGGGCCCAAGCGTATTTAAATGGGATGACCACTTTGCCTTGGGCATTGATAAATCCAAACTGGTACTTTTGATTGCTTACTCGAGCCAAACCTTCATGGAACGGACTTGCACTAGAAAAAGTACAAGGGATAATTATTTTCTTGTTTTGATCACAATAGCCCCATGTACCCCCTTTTTGGTAGGGAACAAGGGCAGGGAGTTGTTGACTAATGCCAAATTGGATCGTAAAGAAAGTGAGTAAAGTAATGAATAAGGTGTTGTGTAATGTTTTCATTGGGTAAGTATTTGTAAAATCAAAAGTTAGTAAATTTTACAAAAATTCATGGAGCGGCATCGTGATATTTGCAGAGTTAACGTGTATTACTTGATTTGCAGTGTATAAATTTGGGCTTTGTTAGGTTGTTTTATATTTTTATAAGTCAAGCAATTTTACAATTCAAGGGGCAGCTCATTTTTGGAATTGCTTACTTAACATAATTAATTTCTATAATGCCTAAAAATACCTGTAAAATATACCATAAAAACTGTTTGGGATTACCAAGAGTGGAAGCGGAGAGCATAGATGCCTTGATCACTGATCCTCCTTATGGTATTGGTTTTCAGGCGCACGAATGGGATAAAAAATTGCCCGAGCGAGAGATATGGGGAGATTGCCTGCGGGTAATGAAACCAGGATCGTTTGGGTTGGTCTTCTCAGCGGTGAGGTTGATGCACCGTTTGATGGTAGATTTAGAAGATAGCGGATTTATAATCAAGGACGTTTTATTTTGGGTGTTTTTGAATGGAATGCCTAAAAGCCGAAACGTAGGACTAAATATTGACAAGGCTTTGGGAGAAGAAAGTGAAGTGGTGGGCCAATATACTTATGTACAAGGTTACAAAAAAGGAGGAGCCGAAAGCTATACCAACCAGCAGCGTAAAAATAAGTACAAGCCTTCCTCAACTTTGGGTAAAAAATACGATGGAGCCGGACTGGGTATCAAGCCTGCCTATGAGCCTATTATTTTGATTCAAAAGCCGTTGGCCAAAGGGGTCAATGTAGCCGAAAATGTGATTCGCTATGGAACCGGAACCCTTAATCTGGAAGCAACTCGGATTCCTTTTGAAGAAGGGGAAGGTATTGTAGGACATAACCCCCACCCCAAGGGAAGAGTACCCGCCAATATTTTGCGCACTGAAACAATGAATGATGGCTACGATAAGTTTTTTATGGTGCCCAAAGTACGCCAAAATGCTGAAGATTTCAATGTGCACCCTACCCTGAAACCTGTGGCTTTGATGCATCATTTGGTCAAATTGATATCATTTGAAGGACAAACGGTGCTGGACCCATTTATGGGAAGCGGAAGTACTGGAGTAGCTGCAATGGAGCTCGAGCGTAACTTTTTGGGTTTTGAGTTAAAAAAAGAATACCACAAGATCGCCAAAGCCCGTTTAAAGGCTTTTCGATGATGCATTGGTTGAGTGTAACGGCTTAGGTGTTACCCTGGAATATATTTTTGCCCCAACCCTTCTTTGATTCGTTCCAAATTTCGAATCGAGGAAGAACTAATGTGCTCAAACTGCTTGTCACAGTTGATGAAAATAAGCTTCAGGTCAGGTTTCATTTCTTCCATAAAACGTAGTTGATTTACCTCATAATCAAGGTCATCTCCATTGCGGAGCCCTCTAATCACGGTGATATCTACGCCGGTTTCTTTGGTTTTTACATAATCTGTCAATAGCCCTGAAAAACTTTCTACCTGTCGGTATTTCAGTACTGGATTGTTCACCGACATTTTGTTATCCTGCACCTTTTCGGGGTTGACTCCCTGCGCAATGATTACTTTCTCGAACACCTTTTCGGCCTTTTGTAAGATGTTTAAATGTCCATTGTGAAAAGGATTGAAGGAACCCGCATAAATGCCAATTTTAGGTTTTCGTCGTTCAACATAGGTGATGAGGTTTTCCAAGTTATGGGCATTTTTAGGGTATCTTTGAGCAAACTCTTTCAATAATTTCAAACGACCGTGTTTGTATAATTGGTAATCGATCATCTGAAACTCCTTGAAAACTTGGTGTTCCCATTCCAGCAATTCGTGAAAATGGCTGTGTTCCACAATGTACATATCCAGATCGCAAAACAGCTCTGATAATTGACTTTGAGGTTCGTGGGTTTTGGTATCAAGAATAATTTCTTTGGCTCGGTTCGCATCCTGATAGCGGGCTGTCACCATTTTCTCGAGTAACTTTGCCGACTGCTCTTCATTATCGTTGGCCAGGGGCTCGTAGATAATATCATGAAAGAAAGCGGTGATGAGCAATATATTACGGGCATTTTCATTGATACTTTCCAAACTATACAACTGCTCAATTTCCTGAATCAAAAATTTGAGATGTTCTTCATTATGGTAAAACCGATGAGGAGCTTGCCAGTATTTAGCAATTTCATCTATTTGCTTTATGCCAAAAAAATCGAATAACGCGGTATATTTTTGATACAGATTTTCAGCCATGACTCAATTGGATTAAAAAAACAGTTACAAAAAAGCAAAAAGAACCATAAGTACCAAAAAAGAGCCAGATGAGCTCACTATAAATTCAATAAGTAAAACGGAAAAAATAAACTAATCCAAATTTAATGCAATATCTTGGCGCTAGACAAGTCTAAAAAAAAGCAGTGCAACCGAGTCTACAGCTTGCTGTGACGAGCTCAACGCAGTTAATTCGCTCTATTTTTTGACGAAGTATAGCGACCAGAGATGAGATAAATGTTGAAAATCCTGACCTTGCGGAAGGAGCCAAGTTATTTTTGTAGTTTTACTAAGGTCTATGATTGTGAATGAAACTTCTCATAATTGGCAATGAGCTTTTTTAACTTTTGAATACGCATTTCGTCGCCACTGGGCGCTTTTACTTGAGTAGTTTGCTTGCTGTTGGGAGCCACTGAATTTCCTTCAGTAACAGTGGGTTCTCTTTGGGTACTTTCGTTGTTATCAGGAGAAGCTGCTGAGGCAACTTGGGCAGGTATTTTGATAAGTATATCACATTCGTAAAAATCTGTAATATGTTTTTGAATCAACAACACCTCATTGTTGATTTGTTGCTCAATAAAAGCAACCACTTGAGGAAGCAACCCTTTGAGTATCTTGATCATAATATCGGGTTGTACCGCATCTCCTGAATGATGAAAACTTACTTCTGCTTCTTCATCGCTAATTTCTTGAATAAATGAGATGACTTGATCAAAGAAATGCATCTCGAGTTCTATTTCGCTATGTAACATCAGGGTGATTTCTTCAGACTTGGGTTTCTCAGGCCCACTATGTGGCTCAGCTTGGGTTTCTGGAGGAGCGGGAGCGGGTTTTTCATCTGCCAGAGGTTGTTGTTGTTCTTCGTCGTCGTCCTCTGGATGAGGACCAGGATGGATATCTGTCAATAGTGGCGCTTCTTTTTCCAACTGGGCCAAGACCTTCTGAATGACTTGAGTGACCATAAATGAAGAATGAAGGTCGTGTGGGAGCATCAACATCTGCTTACAATGTTTTTGAAACTGCTCAGGTTGATTTTGCACCGAAATCTGATGAACCTGCAGTGTTCTGCCTAGCAGAATGCCTAGTTTGATAGAGGCTGATCCTTCATAATCAGATTCGGCTCGTAACTCCCTCAACACTTGAGTCAACGTTTGGGCCGTCAGTACATCTATTCCTGATTTGGCTTGTATAATTGCTTGTTCACTTTCTACATCAAACGCTGGCAAGGTAATTTTGATGGCGTAGTTATCTAACAAATGCAGCGCTATGTCGTTAGCTTGTTCTTGTGGGTTACTGGTTAAAATGACACTAAAACCAGGATGGACCAGGTGCGCGTATTTTCCAGAGGGAGTTAATAATGGAAAGTTGAGTAGGTTTTCTTCTAAAATGGGCAACAACATTTGCCAGTCTTGGGTATTGGTTCGTTGAAACTCTTCAAATATAAGCGTATGCCCCTGAGCAGCGGCCTGCCAAATGTTTTCTAGTATGTCTGGGTGATCTAGCTTATTGTTGATAGTGACCACTGGTTGTTGCAACAAACATGCTACATAACGGGCAAAAGTTGTTTTGCCACTATCAGATGGACCCTGAAGGTGAATAAATGAGCCTGATTGAATGTAATGAATACTTTGTTTTACTACTTGCAATATATAAGGAGTATCCACTAAGTCAGCTGGAAAACCGAATTGAGTAATACTTTCCGTTACTTGATTTGTCATAAAGCAATTTACAAATACCTATGGAATGTTTCCAACATTCGCTTTGGAAATTAAGTGATCGTTTGGAACCTAAACCGACTTTGAGAGCCCTCACGAAAGCTTATGGTGCAAAATGACCACCTTATTGGGTAGGGTTCAAGGTAAAGGCGGGTACTTGGTATAATAAAAACCGTATTTGGTATAAACACTACAACGTCTTCTTGCCTGAAATAGTATTGTATGTAGACAACATGATTAATTTTCAGATACAGAATAAAGAGGGTTTAAAGTTTATTAAGAGTACAATAACTCACCAAAAGTTTTGGTGAGTTATTTTTTTGAGCAAATGGAAGTGTTACTCATTTTGAGTAGTAATATTCGGTGTTTATTTTAAAAACAAAATACTTTAAAAGTACAATTGAATGACTGAATAATCGCTTTTTGAGGCGAATGTTGCTCCAAAAAATGTATAAACTGGATTATTTGATAATTATTGTAAAAAAAACAGATTTTAGCCCACCTTTTTTGAGGATAATCACGTACAGAATATCACCACACTATACAAAATATTACCACATATTATTTACCTGCACATGAAGCGAATTAAAGATAATGTTAAAAAACTATGGCTCTTATTGGGATTGATTGGATACAGCCTCGGCAATTCTCTCTTTTCCGTTATTTTCTAAAAATATTTGAAATAAACTTAATAAAAAACAAATCAAAAGCGCCTGATAGTCATCACTATCAGGCGCTTTCTTGTTGAATTATATGGGGAAGTTTACTGGTTGGTCAATCGCATGTCTACCCGACGATTTTTCTTCCGACCTGCCGGAGTCTTGTTATCTGCTATAGGTTTGGTTTCGCCATAACCCGTACTTTCAATTCTTATTTTGGCAATTCCTTTTTTGATAAGGTAATCGGCCACTGCTTTAGCTCTATCTTTCGACAGTTTTAGGTTGGCATCATCATTCCCTTGGTTATCAGTATGGCCCTCCAGGTAAATTTTCGTGTTAGAATATTTTTTCAATAGAGAGGCCAGTTCATCGAGTACACCATAAGATACCGGGTTGATTACCGCCTTACCAGGGGCAAATAGTACTTTACTGGCTCGTTCTAATATCTCTGGGCACCCACGATTGTCTTTCACACCAGGTACATCCGGGCAATTATCTACCTTATCGGGTACGCCGTCTTTGTCTCTATCTGGGCAACCGTTAAACTCGGCCAAACCAGCCTTTTGGGGGCATTCATCTTTTTTATCAATGATCCCATCACCATCCGTATCAGGACATCCATTGTATTTACTTGAGCCTTTTACATCTGGACATTCATCTTTCTTGTCCATGATACCATCACCATCACTATCTGGGCACCCCTTGAACGAAGCCAACCCTTTTACATCTGGACAATCATCTTCTTTATCAGGTACTCCATCGCCGTCAGCGTCAGGGCAACCATTCAATTTAACCACCCCTCGCAAATCAGGGCATTCATCGTCTTTGTCAGGCACCCCATCATTATCCTTATCCGGGCACCCCTTGGTCTTCTTCCCTCCTTTTACATCAGGACAAAGATCTACATGATCTGGAATACCATCCTTGTCTCTGTCTGGACAACCACTTGATCCTCTTGCTCCGGCTTTATTAGGACAACGGTCTACCAAATCAGGTACTCCATCTTGGTCACTATCTGGCAAGCAACCAAATGCATCTACATCCAGGCGAAGTTTTACAGGTACCCGTTTGTCGTTTTCTAAGGTTACATAAAACTCAAAATATGGTCGAGGATCCAGACTTTTTCGTTTGACATCAATATCAGCCACCAAAGAGTCAATCTTGAGTATTTCAGCTTGTTTGGCAAGTACATCAGCCTTTTTCTTTCGTCTGGCATCCCGGCCTTTTGTCTTTCTTTTTTCTATTCGATACAGTTCCCGTTTTTTATTCCGTTTCTTGTTAAGCAATAATGCTCTTTCTCTTAGGACACTGCCCAATTCGTGCTTAAATTTCCCACCCAGGTCTTTAGGGAGTGGTGCCCACATCATCTTTCCATTTACCTTGATGTAAGCTTCACGCCCCTGAATGCGAGTGTGAGTATCAGGACATTTATCTTTCCCTCCCGATTCGGGTACCCCATCTCCGTCACGGTCACCTCGATAGGCTGCATAGTTAGAAGGAGATGTTTGGGCAAAAGTATCGTTGACAACCCACACTGAACAGAGTATTGCTAACAAGAAGTAGCGAAAGTTTTTTTCATAATTCATAATTCCATACTTTAGAATTGGTGATGAATGTTTCAATATTTTTGTCTATTAAGAACTCAAATCAGCTATTTTATTGTTTAGACATAGCCCATTATAATGAAATAAAAGTAATCAAAAAACATGCAAGAAGAAAAAAAACAACTGTTTCGAGCAATTTTACCTGGGGTATTATTGGCTGGTTTTATGTGGCTAATCAAGGTACTTGAGGTGGTATTGGGGCAAGACTGGGGGAAGTATGGGCTATACCCAAAAGAAATTTTTGGAGTGAAGGGAATCATTACCATGCCTTTTTTGCACGGTAGTTTTTCTCATCTAATGGCCAACACAGTGCCTTTGATTGTACTGTGGACATTCATCCATATTAATTATCGGGAAGTAGCGCGAAAAGTTGTAATATGGACCATATTGACTACTGGATTATGGACCTGGAGTTTTGCCCGGCCTAATTTTCATATTGGGGCCAGTGGTTTGGTGTATGGACTCATTAGTTTTGTATTGTTTAGTGGCTTTTTACGTCGCGATCGAGCTTCATTGGCCTTGTCGTTATTGGTTGTATTCTTATATGGAGGATTTATTTGGGGCATGTTACCACAAGAGGGCAATAATGTATCCTGGGAAGCACACCTTTCGGGAGGAATTGCCGGATTGGTGTTTGCTTTGGCATTTCATAAACCCGAGCCAAAGCAAGAAGACCTATTCGAGGACGATTTACCTGAACCTCAATCAATTGGTAATGTGAGTACTTCTCAAGGGTATGTTTACTTTAGTCCACCTACTTCCTCTGATGCTCCTCATGCAACGTTGCCCGAGTTTGACCTGAACTATATCTATTATGAAGAAAATGATGAGGAAACAAAAACGGGCCATCATCGGGATTTTCTAGCTTCTTAAGGTATCAAAGTGGCTAAAATGGAATGTAATGATATTGCGTAGAGATGAGGATTCAAACGCACTATAGTTTTGGGTGATATACTAGTTGTCTTTTATGCTTGGTTTATGATACAAGCTGTTGTTCCCTCACAATAGGTATTGAAATAAGCACGGAGTTTTGATTATCAGACAGTTACATTTTTGTATTTAGTTGTATATTACAACTATGTAACCCTCAACCCCTTCTTTTATTTTGTTTGTTGGCCTGTAGTTTACTTTTTGTATACTCCTTTTAATTTGATAGGCTAAAATACTTCCTGATATTCCTAGTAAAATTTATCCAAATCATATTATACACTTAATTATTATATTTCATGAATTTTTTGAACAAAAAATCGGTAA
>CALDJV010000409.1 GCA_937899305.1 uncultured Cytophagaceae bacterium | reverse complement strand
TATTAGAATTCTTGGGAAGACTTGACAAATAATGTACCGCTCACTAATGTTTAAACATCAATAAAAATGGGAAGTTCAAACCCAAAAACCGAAGCGCTAGCCGACAAGTACGAGCCCTCCGCGATTGAAGGGAAGTGGTACCAGTATTGGTTAGACAACAAGTTTTTCCGTTCCACCCCTGACGAGCGCGAACCGTATACCGTCGTCATTCCGCCACCTAACGTCACTGGGGTATTGCACATGGGACACATTCTGAACAATACCATTCAAGATGTTTTGATTCGCAAGGCCCGTATGGAAGGCAAAAATGCCTGCTGGGTACCTGGAACCGACCACGCCTCGATTGCCACTGAAGCCAAAGTTGTAAAAATGTTGCGGGCTCAAGGGATTAAAAAATCGGACATCGGCCGGGAGAAGTTTTTGGAGCATGCTTGGGAATGGAAAGAGAAGTATGGAGGCATTATTTTGAAACAACTTCAAACCTTGGGTGCCTCTTGCGACTGGGATCGGGAAGCCTTTACGATGGATGAAGCGCGTTCTGAGCAGGTAATTGATATGTTCATCAAGCTCTACAATGATGGACACATTTACCGAGGCTTGCGCATGATCAACTGGGATCCTGAAGGCAAAACAACGGTATCGAACGAAGAAGTAATTTACAAAGAAGTAGATTCTAAGCTATATTATATCAACTACCGCATTGCGGGAGGTGGAGGGTATGTGACCATCGCGACAACTCGCCCTGAAACGCTGTTGGGGGATACCGCGATTTGTGTAAACCCCGAGGATGAGCGTTACAAGCACTTGATTGGCAAAACTGCGATTGTACCCTTGGTAAATCGTGAGGTACCAATTATTGGTGACAAATACGTAGACACGAGTTTTGGAACTGGGTGTTTGAAAGTAACCCCAGCCCACGATATGAATGACTACGATTTGGGCAAAAAGCACAATTTGGAAGTCATAGACATTTTCAATGAGGATGCTACCCTGAACGAAAAGGCCCAAATTCATATTGGTAAAGATCGCTTTGTAGTACGCAAAGACATCATAGACGATCTGAAAAAAGCAGGTTGTTTCATTGCTGAGATTCCTTACAAAAACAAAGTAGGAACTTCGGAGCGTACGGGAGCCATCATTGAGCCACGTTTGTCGGATCAGTGGTTTATCGCAATGAAAAAGTTGTGCGAACCAGCTTTGGAAAACGTACTCAATAAAAATGTAACGTTTCATCCGGCGTCTTTTGAGAATATGTACAAGTCGTGGATTGATAATATCCAAGATTGGAACATTTCGCGCCAATTGTGGTGGGGACATCGTATTCCGGCTTATTACTTGCCTACTGAAGAGGGCTCAAAAGAAGACCAGAAAGAAAAATTTGTAGTAGCCAAAAGTTTGGATGAGGCTTTTGAAAAGGCCAAGGCCATCAATCCAAATATCAAGAAAGAAGACTTGCGCCAGGATGAAGACGTGTTGGATACTTGGGCATCTTCTTGGTTGTGGCCTATTTCGGTGTTTGACCCCGAGGAACTGGATTATTATTATCCTACCACTACCTTGGTAACGGGATTTGATATCATCTTTTTCTGGGTAATGCGAATGATCATTGCCGGATATTTTGTAAAAGATGAGAAACCGTTCAAACACGTATATTTTACGGGGATGGTACGGGATCTACAGCGTAGAAAGATGTCTAAGTCGCTTGGGAATTCGCCTGATGTATTCAAGTTAATGGATAGATATGGTACGGACGGGTTACGTTATGCTATTCTGTCTAGTGTGGCAGCAGGCAATGACATAATGTTTGATACACCTGTTCCACCAGATGGGGCAACTGATGAGCAAAGAGTTAAATTTTATGAAAACCCTAAAAATTTAGACTCTAAGCTTTGTGAAACGGGTCAAAAGTTTGCCAATAAAATTTGGCAATCATATCGTTTGTTGAGTAGTTGGGAAGTAGACGAAAGTTTGCCCAATCCCAACCAAGTGGCTATGGATTGGCTCGAGGCGAATTTTAACCAAGAGTTGGCTAAGATTGAGCATAACTTCAATGAATTCCGTATTTCGGATGCCTTGACTCAGGTTTATTTGTTGTTTTGGCACAATGGATATTGCTCCTGGTTTTTGGAAATGATCAAGCCTGATTATGACCAAGCGGCGGGGAAATCAAAACCAATTGACAAGGCTACTTACGATTTTACGATCGATTATTTTGAGCGTTTGTTGAATCTACTGCATCCGTTTATGCCCTTCATCACCGAAGAGTTTTGGCAACGAATCAAGCCACGGGGCGAAAAGGAAACGATTTGTTTTGCGCCTTACCCCACAGTAGGCGAACAAAACCCACAGATTGTAGCTGAAGCCGAAGTGATTTTTGAAGTCATTACCAACATTCGGGAGATTCGAACCAAGAAGGGAATCAAAAAGCATGACCCTTTGAAATTGGCCGTAAAAACCGATGATCAGGCTTTGTTTAACAAGTTTGCTCAGATTTTGCAAAAGCAGAATATGGCCGGTATCTCAGAAATTGAGTTTGTAGAAGACAAAGTAGCCGGGGCGGCCAGCTTTGTGGTTAGAAACCACGAATGCTTTATTCCGCTAGAGGGTAAAATAGATGTGGCCCAAGAACGTAAAAAGCTCGAGAAAGAACTAGAGCGACAAAAGCGTAACTTGAATACCTCGTCTAACAAGCTCAAAAATGAGAAGTTTGTGAACAATGCCAAGCCCGAAATTGTAGAAGGCGAACGCAAAAAACTGGCCGATGCCGAGGCCCAAATCAAGGTGTTGGAAGAAAGTTTGGCGAGTTTGTAATCGCTTTTTTAAAATAAGAATAAGAAGGCAGTCGAGAGGCTGCCTTTTTTTGTGGTGGGTCCGGCCTGCATGCAGCAAGGTAATCTAAAAAGGTAGGCGTTAAAAAACTTCTTTTTTTGTCAAATCTTAAATATTCAACTAGCTTTGTCGTAATAAACTATAACAGAATTGATTACAACAGGTGTAAAGGGTGAAACCAAATCAAACTAAAAGAATTTGATGAAAGAGAAGTTTGCCCGAAGGATGCCATAGCCATGTTTAATTGAATGCCAAATTTACGAGATCACGCTACTCTCCATTTTATTGTACTCATATGGGGGTTCACCGCCATTTTGGGTAAACTCATTACCATTCCCGCGGTAGAGTTAGTCTTTTACCGAACTTTGATTTCTTCTATTCTTTTGGGCTTGGTGCTTGTCCAGCGTCGTCAACCCTTTCGCTTAAGTTGGGGTACAGGGCTCAAAATGCTGGGGACTGGCATGTTAATCTCGGCTCACTGGATCTTATTTTTTGCTTCAGCCAATGTGTCTACCGTCTCGGTTTGTTTGGCTGGTATGGCTACCGCTACCCTGTGGACCAGTATCCTAGATCCATTGATTAATTGGCGACGCATTGCTCCCTTTGAAGTTTTTATTGGTTTGGTCATTATTTTAGGGTTGTATGTGGTCTTTCGCTTTGAGTTCGATCACGCAGTTGGGTTAATATTGGCACTGGTATCGGCCATGCTGGCAGCTTTGTTTACCGTGATTAATGGCCGCCTGATTAAAAAACACAACCACACCGTCATCACTTTTTATGAAATGGTCGGAGCTTGTCTCGCCTGTATTTTATTTTTCCCCTTTTATGCCCATTTTTTCTTTCCCGACCGTGGTTTGGTGCTGATTCCCAATGCCGCCATAGACTGGCTTTACATTGGTATTTTGGCGATGGTCTGTACGGTATACGCTTATACAGTGGCGGTAAAACTGATGACCAAATTTAGCCCTTTTGCCATCAACCTTACGGTGAACCTAGAGCCTGTTTATGGTATTTTATTGGCGTTTTTGATTTTTGGTGATGCTGAAAAAATGACGACTGGATTTTACTTGGGTACCCTCATCATTTTATTGGCGGTATTGGCCTATCCATACCTCAATAAATATTTTGAGAACACAAAAAATGCCTGGAAAGATCGTCGAGCGGGCAAAAAAGCAGCAAAGCAAGTACCCAAAGATCAAAGTACGGCCAATCAAGACCCGGCATTGGAGCGGGTGAAAGTAAACCGTTGATCTTGGAAAATTAGATAAACCTTCCACTTCATTTCCTCGTTTCGTTTAAAGATTGGTCATGATATGCTCATTTACCAATCGCAGTTTTAACGTATTCATAAGCATTCAATTAAATTGCTTATTTTCAAGCCTATCTGGTGCTACATTCAAAGTAATATGAAGAAAACAACCTTATTGTTTACCTTGTTGGGACTTGGCTGGTTGGTGGCCTGCAATCACCAATTGCAACAAAAATTCAGCGAAGCCCCCAAAAAAACATCCATAAAAAAAATGAGTAAATACGACCGAATGGATTTGGCCTGGCAACAGGAATACCATTTGACTCGTGACCCTCAATTGAATCTGATTCCCAAAGACCGACTTGAGTTGGGTAAATCTTTGATTAAGCAACAGTTGTTAGATAAACAACGTGCCCGTACTCAATCATCCAATATTACCTGGCGAGAGCGAGGACCAGGCAATGTGGGAGGACGTACCCGAGCCATATTGGTAGACCCCAATGATGGCACCAATAAGACTGTTTTTTCGGCTGGGGTGTCGGGAGGACTTTGGAAAACCACTGACATTACCGCCAGTAATCCGGTGTGGTCCAAAGTAGACGACTTTTTTGACAATTTGGCGATTGTAACCTTGGCCTATGATCCTACCAATACCAAAACCATTTATTTTGGCACTGGAGAAGGTTGGGCAAATTTTGACGCAGTAAGAGGGGGAGGCATTTGGAAAACGACCGATGGAGGAGTGAGTTGGAGCCGAACTTCTTTTGGAAGTAGCAACTTTGTACAAAAAATAGTAGTCAACTCTAGCGGAGAAGTATTTGCAGGAACCCGTTCAGGTTTGTTCAAATCAACCGATAAGGGAGAAAATTGGAGTAAATTATCTGGTTTGCCTCAAGACCGTATTTCTGATGTAGAAATTGGAAGCAACGATGCCATTCACGTAGGAATGGGTATTTTTAACGATGGTTATTATCGTTACTCTACCGACGGGGGAGCTACCTGGAACACCCCTACTGGATTCCCGGCTGAATCTGACATACGAAGAGTAGAACTCGCCGTGGCTCCCAATAACCCCAATCAAGTGTACGCCATGACGCAAGGCAGTGGCAACGGTTTTTTTGCTGGTTTTCGCTCTACCGACGGAGGCGCCAACTGGACCGAGATGGCAGCCAAACCCAATGATGCCGATACCGACATTGATGCATCAGATTTTACCCGTAGTCAGGCGTGGTACGATTTGGCCTTGGCAGTAGACCCCAACAATGCAAACACCATTATTACCGGAGGCATTGACCTGTTTAAATCTACCGATGGAGGAGATACCTGGACTCAAATATCGAAATGGTCCAACAATAATTTATTGGGCTCTTTATCGGTACCATTGGTCCATGCCGACCACCACGCGGTCACCTACATCGATTCAAAAAAGATACTGTTTGGTAATGATGGAGGAATCTACTACTCCGAAGATGGTGACCAAAGTGTACCTACCATTACCAGCAAAGAGGAAGGTTACAATACCAGTCAGTTTTATAGTTGTGCGATTCACCCTACTGCTGGTCAAGACTTTTTTCTGGGAGGTACTCAAGACAACGGCTCTCACAAAATTACTGATAAATTGATTGGTAATTCGGTGGAAGTAACTGGAGGAGATGGTGGTTTTGCTCATATTGATCAAGATGAGTCACAGTATCAGTTTACCGCATTTACTCGTAACAATTGGTTTGTTTCTACCGATGGAGGAGCGAGCTTTACCAGTATCAACCACGCTTTTGCCAGCTCAGGATCTTTTATCAATCCTACCGACTACGACAACGACGCTAATCTCTTATACGCGGGTTCTACGGCTGGAACCTTTGTACGTTGGAACAACCCTCAGGCAGCGGGCAACAATGTAAGTCAAATTTCGGTCACTGAATTTAATGGGGCAGAAGTAACCCATGTTTCAGCTACTCCCAACACCGCCCACCGGGTATTTTTTGGTTTAGATAATGGATCTGTCATTCGAGTAGACAACGCCAATACCGCTACGCCTACTGCTACCCAAATCAACCAAAATTCGGGCATGCCTACCAATGCTTCGGTATCTTGCATAGCGGTAGAAAAAGGAAATGACAACCACATCTTGGTGACTTACTCTAACTATGGGGTAGGCAGTGTATGGGAAACCAGCGATGGTGGTACTACTTGGTTTAATGTAGAAGGGAATCTACCCGATATGCCCGTTCGTTGGGCGTTGTTCAACCCCAACGACAATACCCAGGCCTTGATTGCCACAGAATTGGGGGTGTGGTTTACTGAAGAAATCAAAGGGGTCAATTCAGTATGGTCTTCTGCCAATGCTGGGCTGGCCAATGTAAGAGTAGATATGTTGCAAATTCGCGATTCAGACAATACCATCATTGCGGCAACCCATGGCCGAGGCATCTTCTCTACCAATTTCTTTGCCGCAACTCCTAAAGCCGATTTTGTAGTTGATAAAAAGCTAGTTTATTCAGGAAGCAGTGTGCAATTTACCGATGTGTCTTCCAAGGCAGAGTCATGGAGCTGGGAGTTTGGAGATGGTGCGACTTCTACTCTACAAAACCCTAGCCATGCTTATACCTCCCCTGGAGTATATAATGTAAAACTGACGATCAATGGTGCTACTTCAGCGACCATCAGCAGTGCAGTACATGTATTACCGAGTTATGGAATTCCTTATACCTTGGCTCAAGGAGGTGATTTTGAGAGCAACCCCAACGATTTTGGTACTGAAGCCATTGAGGGAACCATCAACCCCTGGGAAAGAGGAACTCCTACCAATGCAATACAGACCTTGAGCTCGAGTAGCAATGGATGGAAAACCGATTTGGACGCGGATATTGTAAAGGGAGATTACAAAGCTGTACTACAAACTCCTGCCTTTAATTTTTCGGCCAGTGGTACGTATACGATCAAGTTTCAGATGAGTATGGAAATACAATTTTGTAATGCGCCCCATGGTGCGTTTATGGAATACTCGCTTGATAATGGTGTTACTTGGCAGGTGTTAGGGGCCGCTCAAAACAACCCTTCTGGAACTTCTAACTGGTATCAGACTGGACCAAGCAAAGCGGGGCAAAGTTGTGGGGTAAATTCAGTCACTGATTCCCAAAAATCCTGGAGCTTTGGTGGCAACAATGTAACGGTTCAATACAACGCATCAGAGTTGGCGGGTAATGCCAATGTCGCTTTTCGTTTCGTTTACCAGGTATCTTCTGGTTTTGTCAATGGTTATGACATAGATGGTATTCTGATTGATGATTTTGAAATTACCGGGCCGGTGAATGAGGCTTCTCATTTTGCTGCCATCAATGCTTCGGGAGCGACCAGCTTTTGTGATGGAGAACAAGTTACTTTTACAGCCAATAGCGGTGATGGATTGAGTTACCAATGGCAAAAAGACGGAGCAGACATTAGTGGGGAGACTGGAGTTTCTTATACGGCCAATCAGGCGGGAGAATATCGGGCGGTAGTTACTAAAAACGGAGTGGCAGTGAACTCTAACGCCATTCAGGTAACGGTAAAAGCCAGTCCTTTACCTGTAATTCAAGAAAGTGGAGGAGTCTTGTCTATCACGGCAGAAACCGGAGCCACCTATCAATGGACTAAAGATGGAGCCAATATTAGTGGGGCTACTGGAACCTCTTTTACCCCCACCGAATGTGGATCTTATGCGGTAAAAGCTTCTTATCCAAATACCTGTCAGCGGACCTCTGCTTTGTACGATTTCAACAACATCAATCTGACAGTGAGCATCACTGCCAATGGAAATGTCTTGACTGCTTCGGTAACAGATGGTACACTGTATACTTGGTTTTTGAACGAAAACATCATATCAGGAGCTACCAGTAGTACTTTCGAGGCCACCGACGCCGGGACTTACCGGGTAAGAGTAGTAAAGGATGGCTGCCCTGCTTCTTCGGCTGATTTTAGTTTTACGCCCACTGGAGTAGACGAAACCTTGAACAGTCGTTTGCAGTTGTTCCCCAACCCAGTCAATGATGTGTTGCGTTTGGAGTTTGACCATCAGCTGAATCAGGCAAAAATCCAGATTGTAAACACTCGAGGGCAAGTATTCTTACAAACAAATAAATTGTCTAAGGGCAGTCAGTTTAAAACCGACCTGAACGTGAGTCATTTGCCTGCTGGAACTTACATTCTGCAAATTATTTTAAAAGACAAGCGTTCAGCAGCGAAACAATTTTATAAACAATAATTTTTAATATTGGGTTTTAGAAACACCAAGTAACGCTTTCAAAATAAGTGTCCGATTTGGTCATATGCATGGATTGTTGGACGAGGCATTTTTTGCGCCCATAGCAGTGCTACGGGTAATAAAAATAACAAAGTCTAGCAGTTCAGGCAGTAGAGAAAAACAGACAGTTATTGCGAATGCGTTACTAAAACATACTACAAGATACTTTTGGGTAGAGATATTGTCCAAATGCTTGATGGTATGAAACTAAAGCTAAAACAAATTCACTGGGATTGTTTTTAAAACCCAATATTATTATGTTGAAAATCGCTTGGTCGAGCATATATGCACACCATTTGCCCAAAGGGCATCGTTTTCCGATGGAAAAGTACAACCTGTTGCCGGAGCAGTTGGTGTATGAAGGAACCGCTACTGAGGAAAATTTTTTTGAGCCTTATCCGCTTGAAGAAACCTGGATTTTGAAAGCCCACGACGCTACTTATTGGCATCGTTTAAAGCATTTAGAGTTAACCCGTCAGGAAATTCGCCGGACGGGTTTTCCTTTATCGGCGGGATTGGTACATCGTGAAATTGTCATTGCTCAAGGAACCATTCAGTGTGCCCACTTTGCACTTGAACATGGCATCGCAATGAACGTAGCCGGGGGCACCCATCATGCATTTACCGATCGGGGTGAAGGATTTTGTTTGCTCAATGACATTGCTTTGGCTTCTTGCTATTTGTTGGATAAACAATTGGCCAGCAAAATATTGGTGGTAGATTTGGATGTACATCAAGGGAATGGAACTGCCGAAATTTTTCAAGACAATGATCATGTATTTACATTTAGCATGCACGGAGCCAAAAACTATCCTCTGCACAAAGAGACCTCCGACCTAGACATTGAAATGCCCGATGGAGCCGACGACCGTTTGTACCTCTCTACCTTGCGGGCCACGCTACCTAAATTACTAGACGAAGTACAGCCCGACTTTATATTTTTTCAGTCAGGAGTAGATGTTTTGGCCACCGACAAGCTGGGACGCCTGGGAATGAGTATTGATGGATGCCGTCAGCGGGACCAAACAGTGCTTGAGCTTTGTCAGCAAAACGATTTACCAGTAGTGGTGAGTATGGGAGGGGGGTACTCGCCCAACATTGCCGACATCGTCAATGCCCACGCCAATACTTACCGATTGGCTCAGGATATTTTTTTCTAATGACAAACTACGATCGTTTGAAATGTAGTATATTGGGGTATTGAAAACAAAAGACGCACATTAATAGACATACTTATGCCAAAAAACACGATCAATACTATCGGAGCTGTTATTTTTATGTTTGGGATCATCGTTGCCAATGGATGGATTAAGATATCGCAGATTCAACCTACTCATGTTGTTTGGATTTTGGCCATTGGTTTTGCTTTGACTTTCATTGCCCGAGGAGGAAACTTGAAATACATTGCAGCATTGATTTTCGCGTTTGGCCTGGCCCTTACCCAAGGGTGGCTCAAAGACATTCCTCAATTACAAAACCTGGTAGAGGTCCGATATCAAATGTGGGTAATGGTAGCCGGTTACATGCTACTTTCGTTTAGTCGATAGCCATATAAATCATATCTGGTTTTTGGTGGTGGGTTGTAATGATTTCTAGTCGAGAATAAAACTCACCCCAAAAACCAACCACCAAATAACTTCCCCAAACTTTTAGGAACGTGTCCGCAATAACTGTCCGGTTTGGTTTTATTCCCCTTTGTTATACTTCGTTGCTTTTTAGCCGTTGGCAGAGCTCGGCACAGCAAAGCTGTAGCCATCGGTTTTGCCCGTAGCTATGGCTACGCGCGCAAAAAACGCCTTGTCTAACTTTGAGAAATTTTACTAAACCTGGAAACTTATTTTGAACATGTTCCTTAGAGTGATGCCTTATCCTTACTTTAGTAAACTTCACAGTGGGGCAATTGCTGTTTCAAATCGTTGAGGAATGCTTGGGACCACTGATGATGGGGCAAATACAGTCTTTTTAGATTGTTGAGTTTGCTCAAGCCCTGAGGAAAGATTTTTAGACCTGGATTGTCAGATAAATTGAGGGTCGCTAAGTTTTGCAACTTTTCGATACTGTCAGGGAGCGATTTGAGTCGATTGCTTTCCAAATCGAGGGTATGTAATTGGGTCAAATTGCCTATTCCTTCGGGTAATTTTTTTAAGCGGTTGTTAGAACACCTAAGGTATCCTAAGTTGGGCAATGTTCCAATACTATCTGGTAGGCTGGTCAATTGATTTTCCGGAAGGGATAATATTTTAAGGGCTTGTAGGTTTGCCAGGGCCTCAGGTAAACGCTTCAATTGATTGTGTCCCAAATGGAGCTCCTCCAAACAAGTTAAGTTTTCCAGAATTATTGGCGGTATCTTTTTAAATAAATTTCCTTGGATACTCAGCCCAATCAATTGAGCAAGGGAGCCAATTTCTTGAGGCAATCGTTTGAGGTTACAAAAATCCAGCTTGATTACCTGGGTATTTGTCAACAGAGGAAGCAAAACCGACAGGCTTTCAACCGTTTTGATGGCCCCTTGACTTAAGTCCATACGCGGTTGATTCAACTTGAGCATGTGGTGGACGCTGAAATCTGAGACAGATAAATTGGGTTCAAAAAAAGCTTGGTAACCTTTGAAAAATGCATCAAGGTATGGGCGAAACTGAGCTTGGTCAACGACTTGTTGAAAGGCGGTTGCTACCTGCGATTGAGTTGGCGAGCGAAGCAGCTGCATAAAACTCACTTTGCCTTGGTTTGCCAACTGATCTCTTATTTGTTCGATCCTTTCCTTGGCTTGTTTACTATCGGGGATTTGCCGCAATAAATCGTAAAACCCATCCTGAAGTATCAACCTTTTGGCTACAAAGCGAGGCTCAAGTTTTAAAAAATGCTCATAGGATTCAATGGCTTTATGGTACTGGGCTTGTTTTTCGTACAATTCACCCAGGTAAAAATAATTCAAGGCATACAAAGCAGGGTTGTGGTAATAGTTGCCTCCATAGTAATTTAGAAACTCAATATGCTCTAGGTTTTGCTGATGGATAATTTTTTCCCCCTCTGCTGTTTCCAATTGTGCTGCCATTTGGGCCGAACGAATCAGGTGTTTTTCAGCCGTTTCTAATTGATAATAATGCCACAAAAATTGGCTAATGATGACATAGTATCCCAGCGGATGCTCACAATATTCTTGTCTGGACACTTTGGGGTGTGCTCGTCCATATCCATAATAAGGTTCAATATGGGATTGCCATTGTTCATAGATTTTTAGATAACGAATGATATCCTCACGTGAAGTTTCCAACGTTCTTTCGGAATACCATACATACACATTATTGGGAGCACAAAATAAGGTAGTGAGCTCTAGAAAAGATGCCTGGTTATTTTCCTGCATCAAATTGGCTTCTATCAAATCTTCAGAAATCTGGGGTATCAGGTCATATATATCAAGGGAATTGTACGCGTATGCTTTGGCTTGTTGCAAGGCTTTCACTGTTTTTTCAAAACTTTCGAAAACATACTCGCTATCTTTGTTGTCTTCTATTCTTGTTTGAAGCAAGTGCATAATGGGTTGAAATTCTTTCCAATAACCTTCATTGATTTCTATAACCAGAGCAGCCATGGCTTGTAAGTCTTCTTGGGTACTGCACAGGGCGATTTCAAAAATAGCAATGATGTCTGAACCCACTTCATCTGTATTGCGCATGAGGTCATCCAGTGTCCAAATCGTGTCTTCATTGAGGTTTTGGGTTACCAGTTGCAGTATTGCTTCACTTGAATAAGCGTAGGGTAGCCAATAAGCAGCTATGGTAGACTCCAATTGTTCTATTTTGGGGCCTCGAGAGTATGAATGGTAGTGATGGTAACTTATTTGGTACTTTTGAAGGCTTTGATAGGCAGTTAGTTTTATTACAAAATGGACTGGGTGTTCCTTTTGGTTCATCCCCTGAAAAGTATATTTTTCAGACAAATAATGTTGACTGTCTGCGGCTTGTTGTTCCAGAGTTGGGGCGAGCTCAATTGAATCCTTAAGTTTATCAACGAAATCTTTCCAAATGGTGTAAACTTCTTCGGTAAATTGGTCCGCTTCAAAATCCACCAAATGGAGTACATAAGTTTGATTATTCATTTTTGTGAAAAAAGGTCAAGATAGCAAACTTCTAGTTCAACTCTTTTGGTTCCGCGCCTACTTCTACATTGGGTAATTGAACCGTAATGGTTGTTCCTTGATGAAGTTTGGAAGTGAGTGCTACTTGCCCCTTGAGTTTCTCTACGGTTTCTTTTACAATGTACAGCCCCAAACCTGACCCTTTAGAATCTTCAGTAGCGCGATAAAACATATCAAAAATACGGCTGATGCTTTCCTCTGGAATCCCTTGTCCATTATCACTGATTTCGATCGTAACTCCCTGAGAGTGAATGTGGGCCTTTATCTTTACAAATGGAGCTTCCACCGAGGGGTTGTGGTATTTGATGGCGTTGGAAAGGGTGTTATTAAAAATGATATTCAGGCGGGTAGGGTCAGAATAAAAATCTGATGCGCCATTTTCGTGATGTACCTCTATTTTTTTGTCAATCTTGTCAGAACCTTTGAGAAATTGTAAATTTTCTAATGACTCTTGTACCAACTCGTCGAAATCGATGGCCTCTCGAGCAATTTCCAGGCGAGAATTTTTAGAATAATTAATGATATCCTGCACAAATAGATCTAGTTTTAGAATACTTTTTTTGATCATTTGCAGGTACTTGGCCAAAGTAGGTGGAGGATTTTCATTTTCGGCAATATTGACCAACCCCATGATAGAGGTAAGGGGAGCTCGCAAGTCGTGAGAAGCACTATATACAAAACGATCCAACTCACTATTGATTTTTTGCAGGTCATCATTTTTAGACATCAGCAACTCTTCTGACAACTTCTTTTCGGTGATATCGATGATGGTCCCGTCATAAAATACCTTGCCATCGCCTCTACGAGTGACATGACTATTGAGTAAGCCCCAGAATACACTGCCATCTTTACGTTTGAAACATACTTCCTGGTTTTTGAAATAACCATCTCGATCCAGTATTTTCCGCAAGCGTTGTCGGTCATTAAAGTCATCGTACAAATCGTCAGGGTGAATGGTGTAGGCCTCTGTGATTCGGTTGAAACCAAACAACAAAGCAAAAGCAGGATTGATATATACAATGCCTTCGGTAGGGGAAGTGCGGTAAATTCCCTCGCTTAGGTTTTCGTTGATAGAGTTGAGTAACGATTCGTGCTCTATGTTTTGCACTTCGGCCAATTTACGAGCAGTGATGTCTTCAATCATTCCTACTCCATACAAAGGTCTACCATGCTTGTCACGGATAGTAGAGTTGGTCAAGCGCCCCCACAAAATATCTCCATTCTTTTTGCGGTACCTCTTTTCCAGACTTTTTACCTTAAAGAAATCTTGTGAATCATCCCCGTTTACCCTTACATCATCAGGATAGGCAATGTCCATGATGTGCAAATCGAGTATTTCGTCGCGAGTATATCCCAACATATCGGCCAAGGCCTGATTACACTCCACAAAGTTGCCTCGAGTATCAGTAAGTGCAATGCCCATGTTGGTTTCCTCAAAAATGCTCCTGAATCGGGCTTCGCCCTCCATAATTTTGTCTGCAGAATCTACCTCCTGGCTAATGTCACGGGCGATGGCAGTGAGGTATTTTTGGCCTCTAAAACTACGATAGCTTACCGATACTTCGGCGGGATATTGGGTGTTATTTTTTCGCTGCAATGTTATCTGAAACCGCAGGGTTTTACGAGGGTTCCGAATCAAATCATTGAAACGTTTTTCCAAACCAACTCCATCTTCTCTTATGATTTGTTGTAGAGTCAAGGCTTGAAACTCGGCTCGGGTGTACCCTAGATTACGACAAACCGTATGATTAAAATCGATAATTTGTCCAGTGGGGGCATCTGCAATGATGATGGCTTCTCCCGCTTGGTTAAGAATGCTGCGAAAGCGCTCCCGTTCAAATTCTGCTTCTTTACGGGCTTGGATATTAATTGCCTGGATGTAAAAGCGTGAAGCTTGGTTTTGTTCGTCATACAAAACCGAGGTGTGGGTGAGGGTGAATATTTCTTTACCTGACCGATGCAAAAAGCGTTTCTCAAGCTCAAAGCTTTTCAAAGGCTCGTGTAATAACTGCTTTTGATACATGACCAGGGTAGGTAAATCATCAGGGTTGATAATGTCCACAATTTGTTTTTGACAAATATCGTCCATGTTGTAACCCACCATCAGGCAAAACTCATCATTGGCCTGGAGAATTTGACCGTCCAGGTTGGTCAAAAGTTTGGGAATAGGGGAATGGCTAAAAACATTTTGAAAAACTTCGTACTGCTTTTCAAGTTTTGCTTCAAGTTTTTTTTCTTTGTCTATATTCTGTAAAGTCAAGATCGCCTGCGTATAAGGAGATACTGTGGCAATGCTGCAATCCAAACGAAAATGTTGAAATGAACCATCCGACATCAACCAACGGATTTCATTATGAAGGTAGGTTCCTGGGTTACTGGTAGATTTATTCACATATTCGCCAAGGCGTTGTTCTGGGTCCCATTGGGTCAGGGCCGAAAGTTTTTTACCAATAATTGCGGTATGAGGAACATCAATTAACTGTAAGAAATGATCATTTACTGCCAGGATTTGTCGACTGGTAACATCCAGTAAAAGAGATGGTAGGGGAATATACGATAGTACATCAGCCTTAATTACAGTGGCATCCATATAAGCTTGCTTTTGTAGGAGTTCCTTGGTTTACAAACTACTTGTTATGTATAGTATTTATTCTTACGGTTGTAATGTACATGAGTTAAATTTATTTCAAAGGTTGTTTTTGACGTAATTTCCTCTGGTACATGTTTTGGTTGCATAGTCAAAGTGACGGAAGGAAACCGCATTGATGCTTTTAAACCTGCGCTGAATAAATTGAATGTGTAACAAGTAAATCTAAATAAATATTCTGATTATACCAAAATATGCATGAGCCATACGAATTGTCTAATGAGTGTTTTGTTGCTCTTGTTGATAGGGCTTATTAGCTGCGATACAAGATGCATTAAATTTACTGGAAAAACCCAGCGAATAACCAGGGTGGTGGCTGATTTTAATACGCTCAGCATTGATGAACTGAGTCCAGTAAGGGTAATTTTATATCAAGATAATACCAACCTAGCCTATTTGACCGGGGGTAAAAATATATTGAGTCACGTGCAAACGAATGTAGACAATCAGCGTTTGTCAGTGGGTATCGACATCCCTCGTTGTGATCATTTGACTCAACGAGAAATTACTCTGGAGGTGCCTTATCAGACCTTGAATTCGATTACCCATCAGGGTTACGATGACATTATTTTTAGAGATACTTTACGCGTCCCTGCTTTTCGGGCCAATTTGAACGACCAAGGAGATTTGTGGTTACTCATTCGAACCCAACAACTTTCGGTGAATCTGGCTCGTACTGCCAATGCCGAGGTAAGTGGAGTAACTGATCACCTCGAGGTACGTACTTCTGACGATCCCTTTGCTCCTTCTACGAGTTTTGGGGCTTTTCGTGGGAAAAATTTAACTGCCAAAACCTGCAATGTATTGTTACAGGGAGAGGGCAATTGTGAGGTAAGGGTGAGCGATACTTTGAGGGTAGACTTACGAGGGGTAGGCAATGTCATTTATTATGGAACCCCTAAGGTGATTGAGCGTACCATTACTGGAGCTGGTAAAGTCATCAAAGGAAATTGATTTTTTTAATCATGCATCTTCTATATGATATATGTCCCGATAATGGGTGTTAAAAACATTGCCAATAAGTGCTCATCGTGTCGATCTATTCTAGTTTTACGCCTTCTTTTTTCAAGCTCTTAAGTAACTTACCCGAATAAGTACCTGGAAATAGTCGGACAACTTTGTCTAACAAGGTGGCTTTGTGCCCTACCAGAATACGAGATTTTTTGCGTTGAATGCCTTTTACGATCTGCTGGGCAGTGGCGTATGGAGAGGATTTGAGTGACTTTTGAAAGTTTTTGCTGAATTCATTGCGTTCCGTTTCACTCAGATTGGTATTGTCCCAACGTGAATTTTTCACAATGTTGGTATTGATTCCCCCCGGATGTACGGTGTGAATGGTCACCTGTGGAAATGTCATTAAAGACTCCATCCGAAGTGACTCGGTAAAGCCACGGATGGCAAATTTGGTGGTACAGTAAGCCGACTGAAAGGCAATGCCCGCCAACCCAAATACACTGGAAATATTGACTAAAGCTGCTTCGGGTTGTTGCTTGAGTAGCGGTAAAAATGCCCTGGTACCGTATACCATCCCCCAAAAGTTGATTCCCATGATCCAGTCAAAATCTTCGTAAGTGACTTCTTCGGCCGATACCCTACCCAAGGCAACCCCGGCATTGTTGACGACTACATCTACTTGCCCAAAAATCTGTTGGGCCTGATCGGCAAAAGCCTGCACCTTGGTTTTGTCTGAAACATCAAAATGCATAGATTCAATTTTTTGAGATGCACCAGCCGTTTGACGTAATTCCTGAACGGTCGCTTCCAAGCCTTGTGGATCATAATCATTGAGCAATAAATGACTGCCTTGTTCGGCAAATACTTTAGCCAGGCTTTGACCAATGCCTGAAGCAGCACCAGTAATGACGACTACTTTATCTTTGAGGTTTTTCATAAGTACAAATCTTTGAGGTAATAGGGTGACCAATCAGAGCATACATCGTAACTCGAGTCAGTGCTTCAAATTAGTATTTTTTTACTAATGATAAAATTATTTTTGGTCCGTCCGTCGGTCAAGTTAATTTATCCAACCATTTACTCGCTCTTTTGGCTACCGACTTCCGAGAATCATTTTGAAGTCTTTTTAAATGAGGGGTGAGCCATTTTTTTAGATCTTGGCCATTTGATTCTTTTTGGGCCCATTTGCCCAAAGTATCCATGGTATTGTTGAGCACGATCCAGTCGGTATGGTGCTCAAGGTTATGTTGCATTATCTTGATGGCTTTTGTGCGCTGCAACTCGCTCAATTCTTGATTCAAGAAGTCAAACAGGTTGGCTAAAGTCCACTGGGTAGAAGCCTGATCAATTTGGGCTATTTGATCTAAAAATGCGTCGATGTAAGGGACAAGCAGCGATTTTTCGGCTTTAGCAATGCGTTTCATGGCATTGGATACGCGCAGACGTACCACCTCATCCTTGCTAAAATAGCACTTGAACAATTCATCGAACCGATCGTGATTGGCCAATACGTGATCTACTACGGCAATGGTATTGCCAAGCGAATTAGGATGCCCCCCTTGAAGAGCACTTTCAAAGTTATCTATCATTGATTTATGGTTAAATTGTTCTGTCTATGGCTAATGGTTGTATTGTTACATTGTTCCGCTTCGCTCATTGTTAAATGGCTAGTTCCTTCGGCTCCGCTCAGGACTTCGGGTTGCGTAAAGCGTTGATTTATTGCTATTGTTCCGCCTTCGGCTTATTGTTGCATTGCTAAATGGCTGCGCAAGGCGCCATAGTAATTGTTGATGATTGTTAGTTCCTTCGGCTTCGCTCAGGACTAAAGGTTCCGCTTTGCGCTACCGTGGACTATGGACCGTCGACTGTGGACTAAAAACAAAACTTTATTTAGATAGTCATCATTTTGTCACTCTAGTAAATTAATTTAGAAAACTATACGATTCAATATAATCGAAACTCAAAAAACAAAGGGAAGACCCAATGAAATATTTTGCTTATTTATTCTTATTCATCGGTTTAGGCAGTTGCTCTAACCTGGTGTGGGGTACTTATTACAACAAGCTGGAATGGTACCGCATCAGCCCTCAAAAAACCGCGACATTAGAGCAAAAACAGGCTGATTTTTCGGCCAGAGAAAAAAAGTTTGTCGAAATTCTTAGAGGAAAGCGAACCAAGTCATTGCGTAAAGCCAGTTTTATCAAAGATTTAGAAGACTTTGGTTTTATAAAACAGCAAGTACCATCCAGTAAGTTTGGTAAAATCAATGACCTCTTATTCAATAATAAAAGCGCCGGACGTAGCACCACCAGTTGTTCACCCGTTTACCGGGATATATTGGTTTTTCGAAGAGACGCCCGTCTGGTAGGAGTGGCCAAAATTTGTTTTGAATGTCATCAAAGTTATATGATTGGTATTCAGCATCAAACTCGTAACTTTGGCCAAAATAATGACTATAAAAACCTGGAAAAAATTTTGAAGGCAAAACCATAAATAAACCATGTTAGGACTCAGGACCACCATTTATAAAGTAACCGATATTGCCAAGGCCAAAGCTTGGTACACTGAAGCATTTCAGCAAGCGCCTTATTTCGATGAACCTTTTTACGTAGGGTTTAACATTGCCGGATATGAACTCGGACTACAACCCGAAGCAAATCCTACCAACGATAAGTCTGAAAGTGTAGTGAGTTATTGGGGGGTAGAAAATATACAAGAAGAATTTGAACGTTTGGTAGGGCTAGGAGCATCTGAACACGAGCCACCTACCAATGTGGGGGGCGAACTCATGACCGCGACGGTGAAAGACCCTTGGGGAAATGTGGTGGGTTTGATCTATAATCCTTATTTTAAATTACCTTAGATATTTGGCGCAGATAAAAACAGCAGGTACTCAAAAAGAATTGGGGCAGTACTTTACCCCACGGGCAGTGGCGGATTTTATGCTTGAGTTGGCTAAGGTGTCTCACGATGCCCAGGTATTGGAGCCTGCTTGTGGGGCAGGGGTTTTTTTGGAAGCCCTACAACAGCGTGGTTTTCATGAGATTATGGCATTTGAGGTAGATGCACAATTGGCCCAAAACTACGACTTTGTGCAACATCAAAGCTTTGTATCGGCCCATATAGCAGCACAGTTTGATCTTATCATTGGGAATCCCCCTTACATTGGTTGGAAGAAATTACCTCAAACCTTGAAGCAAGAACTGGATGAAAGCCCATTATGGCAAGCCTACTGTAATCACCTATGTGATTATTTGTTCATCTTCATTCTGAAGTCGGTCGAGTTGCTCAAGCCAGGCGGTGAATTGATCTTTATTTGCCCCGAGTATTGGATCAATACCACTCACTCTCAGCCATTACGCAATTATTTGAGTGAACGAGGGCATTTCGAGTGTTTTTATCATTTCAGTGAGACTCCCATATTTGAACAAGCGCACATTTCTACGGTAATTTTCAAATATATCAAGCGCAAAGGATCCCCATCCTTGACAATGATGGTAACAAAATATACCTCCCAAAAAGTATTGAATTCATCCATATTACAAAAAATAGCCAATACCCAAACTCCAAACTCCAATTGGGAGCGTTTTGAGGTGCCTCAGTTTCAAACCAACCAAAAATGGTTATTAGTGCCACCTGCTACTTTACGGCAAGTACAAAGGTTTGAAGAGGCTTGTCAAACCAACATTGGGGAAGTGTGTGACATTGCCCATGGTTTGGTGAGTGGTTTAGAAAAAGCATTTCGTTTGCCGGAGGATATATCACTCAACAAGTTGGAACAACAATATTTGTTATCGGTAGCCAAGGGTAAAAACCTAGAGCCATTTAGGATGACTCAAAGAACCCCGTACATTTTTTTGAACGAAATAGCCACTGAAGAGGAGTTGAAACAAAGACTTCCTGGTTTGCATCAGCATTTACAAGCTTACAAAGTGGCATTAGAACGTCGTTACCAGTACAATCGTACCATCCCTTATTGGCATTGGGTGTTTTTGCGTAGCTTTCAACGCTTTAGTCAGCCCCAACCTCGTATTTTTGTGCCAGTCAAGGAGCGCATTACCCATAAAAACTACGTGCGTTTTGCGGAGGTACCTGCTGGAGTTTATCCTACCCAAGATGTCATTGCACTTTTTGCAAAATCAACTACCCGAGAAAGCTTGGGATATATACTGGCTTTTTTGAATACACCAGCAGTGTTTGAGTGGTACAAATACCATGGCATTGTAAAAGGTGGAGTGGTAGAGTTCTCGGAGCGACCACTTGCAAGTATTCCTTTTCGGTCCATCAATTGGCAAAACCCGGAAGAAGTGGCTTTGCACGAACGAATTACCCAAGCGAGTCGGATTTTGGTGCAACAAAACGATGAGCGAGCAACAAAAGAAATAAATCAAGCTTTTGGCAAACTGCTTGGGAAATGATGACGAGTATAGATGGGTTTTGGAATGACTTCCTTTAAATTTGTGTTTTGATATTAAAGGATGTAATAGGAGAAATTTTCCGGTTTTAACAAGTGGTAGACTATCGTTGTTTTATTGTTCCGCCTTCGGCTCATTGTTAAATGGCTGCGCGAAGCGATGATCAAACTTTCATTTTCGCAAATATGATAATAGTTATGTTGCTTCGCTTTGCGCTGCTGTGGACTATGGACTATCGACCGTGGACTAAAAAAACTATGGACCGTCGACTATCGACTAAAGAAAAAAACTACCAACTCCTGACTATGAACTACTAACTAAAAAAACTATGGAATATAAATCTGAATATATAAAAGAAACTTATGGTGTGGGAGGAATGAGCTGTGCAGCGTGTGCGGCTGGTGTTGAAAACCAGCTCCAACGCCAGCCTGGGGTAAGTGAGGCCATCTTAAACTATGCAAATCATACTGTGTTACTGGAGTTTTCGCCAACCGAAACCGATGAGCTTGCCTTGCAGAAAAGCCTGCAATCGGTGGGGTATGACCTCATGATTGCCACCGAAAATGAGTCTACCGCAGATCAGCTCGAGGTACAACAACAAAAGAAACTAAGGCAATTGAAACGCAGTGTTGTGGGCGCTTCATTGTTCACCATTCCGTTGATGATCGTAGCGATGGGCTTCCCTACAATGCCCTACGCCAATTACCTGATGTTAGGGCTCACCCTTCCGGTGTTACTTTTATTTGGTCAACAATTTTATAAAAATGCCTGGAAACAAGCTCGACACCGTCAAGCAAATATGGATACCTTGGTAGCACTCAGTACTGGCATTGCCTTTTTGTTTAGCTTATTCAATGCCCTGTATCCAAGTTATTGGCAGCAAAAAGGTCTGGAGGCCCACGTATATTTTGAGGCTTCTGCAGTCATCATTGTTTTTATTTTACTAGGACGTTTATTAGAGGAAAGGGCCAAATCGGGTACCTCAACGGCCATCAAAAAACTAATGGGTTTGCAGCCCCAAACAGTGACCAGGCTAAATAAAATTGGTGAGCAAGAGGTAGTGCCCATTCGCAGCATTGAAATTGAGGATACGATTTTGGTCAAACCAGGCGAAAAAATCCCGGTTGATGGAGTCGTAATACAAGGGCAATCTTTGGTAGATGAAAGTATGATTACTGGGGAACCAATGCCAGTAAACAAAGGTGTGGATAGTCAAGTATTTGCGGGTACCCTGAATCAAAAAGGGAGTTTTCAATTGCGAGCCCAACAAGTGGGTGATGCTACTGTTTTGGCCCAAATCATTAAAAATGTACAACAGGCTCAGGGAAGCAAAGCCCCCGTACAAAAACTAGTAGATCGTATTGCTTCAGTGTTTGTGCCGTCAGTCATTGGGTTGGCGATACTCAGTGGATTGATTTGGTGGATTTTTGGCGGTCAAAATGGCTTTTCTCAAGGCTTACTCGCTACAGTAACCGTACTCATTATTGCGTGCCCTTGTGCTTTGGGGTTGGCCACTCCAACTGCCATCATGGTAGGCATGGGCAAAGGGGCCGAAAATGGAATACTCATCAAGGATGCCGAAAGCCTCGAGGAGGCCATTGCCGCGCAAGTGGTGTTATTAGACAAAACCGGAACAATTACCCAAGGATCCCCTCAAGTAGTGGCCGAGGCTTGGGATTTACCGTTAGCAGACCAAGCAGTCTGGTGGCCCATATTGCAAGCCATTGAGGAACAATCAGAACATCCATTGGCGACGGCCATATTGGCCCATACCAATTCCAAAGTCGATTCAGCTTCTGTTAGACTAGATGGTTTTGAAAGCATTCCTGGAAAAGGGGCTAAAGCCAAGCTAAAAGGACAGGCTTATTGGGTGGGAAATGAGCAGTTGATGAAAGATCAGCAATTAATGATTCCGACGATTTTGTCAGAGGCGAAAGAGAAGTTTCTTGTTAAAGGATATACCTTGGTGTGGGTAGCCAATGTCCACCAAGTAGCCGCGGTATTGGCGATAGCCGATGCTGTTAAACCAACTTCAAAAGAAGCCATTGCTCAATTACAGCGTCAAGGCAAACAAGTACACATGCTTACCGGAGACCATCCTGCGTCGGCTCGCTTGATTGCCCAAGAAGTGGGTATTGAACACTATGAAGCGGAAATGTTGCCCCATGCGAAGGCAGAGCGAGTAAGCACACTGCAAAGTGAAGGCAAAGTAGTGGCCATGGTAGGGGATGGGATCAATGATTCTGAAGCACTGGCCCAAGCCGACATGAGCATTGCGATGGGGCAAGGTGCAGACATTGCCATCGATGTGGCCCAAATGACTTTCATCTCCTCTGATCTACAGAAGTTACCCCAAGCATTTGCCTTGTCTCGGCAAACAATGCGGACGATTCGTCAAAATTTATTTTGGGCATTTATTTATAACCTCATTGGCATTCCGGTAGCGGCAGGCTTGTTTTACCCGATCAATGGTTTTTTGCTCAACCCCATGTGGGCAGGTGCGGCCATGGCTTTGAGTTCCGTATCGGTGGTTGGAAATAGTTTACGATTGAAATGGATGAAATTGTAAGGATTTCTGAGGGCCAATAAAAAAATGGATTGGGCAATGGCCTAATGAGGAGTGCTACTGATGAACCCCAAATATTATTTGGTCATTTTTTGAAAAGATAGATCCGGTTTTTTTCTCAACTTTGAAAGATAGAAATCCTGCACAGGCTTTGCAAAAATCAATAAATTGAATATAAACCAAACCATCATGAAAAAGAAAATCAAAAAACTAAAAGTAAGAAAGTTAGGTGTTTTAGACGACCGTCAAATGCAAACCATCAAAGGAGGGGCGGCCGATGCAACTCCTGGAGCAGAAGAAATTTCTGATGTAATCACTTGTGATTCCACGAATGAGAAAGACAAAAAAAATAAAGATGGAGGAAACGCGTCAATCGCTTGTTAACGTTGATTGATGCAGGTTTTTAGCTACTTCGTTTTCAAAATCTACCGAAACATTCCAAGCATTTGTTGGTAATGTTGGGCATCATTGGTAAAGGGAATCTGCTCAATCCACGCTTCCAGAGCTGGGCTGCCTACCCAATCTCGGTTTTGTAGCAAAATCATAATTTTACCTGCTTCGTAAAAGTCAATTTCGGCTAGTTGAGGGATAAAATCTTTGATCAATTCATGGTCTTGCTGAGTAAAGGCCTGATCGATCAGGTTTTGTTCATGGAGCACGGTAGCAGGAGTAGGCGATAAATCAGCGTTTTTATTGGAAATCAGAGGTAAGGTAAAGTAAAACCAAGCCCCTGATGCCCCCAAAGCTTGAGTTTCTGAAATGGTCAACACTCCAATTTCTCCCTCATGAGCCTCTACGGCCAGTTTACAAAACGCCAGCCCTAATCCGGTAGAACGTTGGTCTTTTTTATCTATTCGGCCAAATTTATCAAAAATAGACTTCTTGTGCTGATCTGGAATTCCTGGGCCATTGTCTTTGATCCAAATCTTTAGTTGGTTGTTTTGGGGCATTTCCTCAGCGGCAAGTTGTACTACAGCATTGGCTGGAACATACTTGATGGCATTGCCCAATAGATTGGTGAAAACCCGGGAAATATAACTCGCATCGACGCTCACGACCGCCTGCAGTGGAATGCTGTTTTTGATGTTGATGAGCTTTTCATCGGCCAAATCTTTGACCTGATCAATCACCGAGGCAATCAAATCTTTCATCGAGATGGGTTCGTGGGTAATGATGACTTCATTGCTTTCAAATTTTTGCACTTCAAGAATATTTTCGAGCATGCCCAATACCCGTTGGGCAGCCCTTTTTACGTGTGGTTGATCAGAGTTGATCAATGGAGTAAGGGGTTGCTTGGCGTCGTGTACCAACATATGGGAGAGTGATTCCCGAAAGTTGCTCAATTCGGCCAATTTTTCATTGCTGGTTTTCAATTCTTCGGCTTGTTGGGCAATCTCTTCGTTTTGTTCGGTGATTTCTTGGGTTTGGCGAGCTACCTCTACCTCCAATCGTTGTTTTTGCTTTCGCAAACGGTAGCCATTTATCCTGATGGCGCCTGCCATAAAAAGGAACCCAAAGACAACATATCCGGCATAGGCCCAAGTGGTACGATACCAAGGTGGAGCAATGGTAAATGAATAGTTACTTACTTCACTTACCTTTCCGTGTACATTTTTAGCCTTTACCCTAAAGGTATAATTTCCTTCCCGAAGGTTGGTGTATTCTTTTTTGGTTTCGGTGCTCCAGGCTGACCACTCATCTTTGAAGCCGATGAGTTGGTAAGCATACTGTAATTGCTCGGGAACCTCGAAAAACGGATTGAGGTAATTGAAAGTGAGCTGTCGGGAGTGATACGCCAGGGTGGTATCAGGGGTAATTTGATTGGTATCTACTGTGGCCTTGATCCGGGTAGGATAATGAAAATTATAATCTTTCTTTTTTTGAGGCTCATATACCAGGAGTCCTTTGGAAGTAGCAGCAAATAATTTTTGTTGATGGCTCAGGAGACCCCTCATCTCGAGTGCTGGTAACCTCAAAAATGGAGTAGGGTTCCAAGTATATTTTTCACCTTTTTTTTGGACTATTCCAAACGACGCGGGTTGATTGTATTTACCAGTAGCATACATTCTATCTTTTTCAGAAGTCAACCAATAAGCATAAGATTGCTGATGAGCGTCCATTCCCTGGATTTGTAGCTTGGTAAATTTTCTGGTTTCATTGTCAAATTCGTAGATACCAGAATGGTTGTGTGCGATT
>CALDJV010000408.1 GCA_937899305.1 uncultured Cytophagaceae bacterium | reverse complement strand
GTCAACTGCTTGAAAATGCAAGTGTTATAAAAAAAACATAGTGCGTTTAGTCTGAGTGTACAATGGTTTGTCCCTGGTGCTCAAACCATACCGTGGCTACTTTGCCATGGAAGTAACGCTGCCCGTAAGAAAATTCCAGTTCTAAATTGAGGTATTTGAAGTCTGGGTTGAATAAATACCAAAGGAAAAAGTTGAGGTTTTCGCGGTTGGTTTGGTAACTTTTAAATTCATTTCTAATCGACTTAATCAAGCCTTTCATTGCTCTTTCGTAGCGTTCGTTGGCTACACTGGGGCTCTCAATGAATAAAGGCCGAATGATGTATTGTTTGTTTTTGTATTGCACCCATACCGGGAACTCAAAATGAATGGAGGCCATAAGTTTGATGATTGGTTTTCTTTAGAGTTCTCACTTTGTTATCTCAAACAAAAGTAGATTCTTTCCTGTAAGTTTATGCTGTTAAGAACCGCCAAGTTAATGAATTTATTCTATTATTTTACATAGTAACCATTTTCGGTAATTGCAGACCAAGATTGGCCTTTCTCTAGACAAATCACTCAAAACAGTGAACAGATAAGAAAGCGTTGTTTACCAAGAAATACGATCAATCGTTAATGTTACGATATATCGTTTATTTATCCAGGAAAAACCTGCGCCTTTGGAGAATCTTTTTATTTTTATGAGACTGATAATCAATGTATTGTATTTTTTATGTTCAATAATTTATTTTTGGCATTTGATTTGGCTTATTGTAATCAAAGATATTTAATAAGCTTTGTGGTTAGGAAAGGAAAAAGGTTTTGCAATGCAAAGCCTTTTTTTAGTTATACACAATATCTTTTACCCCTATTTGACAACCTATTTACTCAAGCAATCTCTTTAAACACATATGGAAAGTATATCTTTAACTCGGATGGAAAACTTATCAATAGAACCTGGCAAGTTTAGCCCTCAGATAGATTTTGATGGGAATACTGGTAATCTTGAAATCAAAGGTGCTTCGTTTATGGAACATCCCCTCGATTTTTATGATCCAGTGCTTTCCTGGCTTGACCAGTTTGCCCAACAATCGCACCCCAATTCAACTCTCAAAATATACCTCAGTTATTTCAATTCAGGTTCATCTGGAATGCTATACGACATCTTACAGTTGTTAGAAGAAAAATCCGAACTGAATCCCGTCCTGGTAGAGTGGTACGTAGACCCCAACGATGAAGAGATGTTGGCCGAGGGAGAAGAATTTAAAGATTGTTTTGAAAAGCTAAATTTCAAGATTATTCAGAACTAAGGGTTTGATCTAAACCTTTAGGCTACTCAATGGTTTATCTTTTAAAACTACTGATGATCAGTTTGATAACCAAGCAAAGACAAACCAACCGAGACAAGCAATTACATGAAACTCAAAATTAGCACGACTGTACAGCAAAACCACCGCCAGGTATTTGATGGATTCACTCGAGAGTTGTTTTTAAAGCTCTCTCCTCCTTTTCCACCAGTGAAATTACGAAGGTTTGATGGTTGCCATACCAACGATCGGGTCGACCTCCAACTGAATTTTATCTTTTTCAAACAAACTTGGGAAAGCCTCATTACCGATTTTCAGGATACCGATCAAGAAATCTACTTTATAGATGAAGGGGTCAAGCTGCCCTTTTTTCTGAAATACTGGCGGCATCACCACCGCATTGTCAAAGCAGGTGATCAAACCAAAATCATTGACGATATTACCTTTAAAACGCCCTTTTTATTGACAAATTATTTGATGTATCCGGCCCTTTATCTACAGTTTTTGTACCGTAAACCAGTATATCGGAGGATTTTTCGTAAGCTGAAGACTAGTACTGCTAAGGTATCTTCTTGATTAAGTAACACCCTACCGTTTATCCCCAATCAACCCGTCTGGGCGAATCAAGTGACGAATTTGGGAGTATTTGATTTCAAAGCCGGGGGCTGCATTATAATTGTGGGCTCCTTCGTAACTTTTATAGATAAATATAATGCCCTCTTCGGATATTTTGAAGCATTCACTGAACCTAAATCCGTCATTATCATTCATCGAGAACCCCATTTCATGAATGGATTTATCTTCGGGGATAGATGCAGCCTTACGAAAAGCCTTGGTAGCAACACTTTTTAATTCGGATACTGCCTCATCAATGAATAAATCTAATAGTTCTATTTTATTACCATTCTTTTTGTCATACAAAGAGATGTCCATTTCTGAATGCCAATGTGCTCCTCCTGAGTATTCGTTGTGCTGATAGTCAAAAGTAATAAATTTATTGCTTTCGCTGACGTAAATTCGAGTGATGGACGACCAGTAGCCAGTTCTATTTTTCCCGTATTGGTCATAGGATTTCATAAACTCAGTACTTAGGGATAAGAAAATAATTACTTTCCCATTTCAGAACTTTGGCACAGTCT
>CALDJV010000407.1 GCA_937899305.1 uncultured Cytophagaceae bacterium | reverse complement strand
ATCAGGTATTATTTCGTTAGAGGGTACTTGGAAGTTTTATGAACAGAAATTATACGATGGTAAATATCTGGCCAATGATACCGTAAGCCAAAAGTCTACCATTTATTTGCCTCGAGTGTGGAACAACACATTGCATCAGGGCAAGCTTATGCCTCCTGCAATTGGACACGGAACTTATCAGTTGAGTCTGAAGCTCCGCCAGAAGAATTTAAAATTAGCCTTAAGACTACCCAAAATTGGAACTTCCTTTCGCTTATACATTGATCAAGAACTGATTGTGGAAGTGGGTAAAGTAGGCGCTTCAAAGCAAGACCAGGTTCCAGCATATCGTCCCCAAATCGTTGATTTTATCAACAAAAACAAAGAGGTGAGTATTGTTTTTCAAGTAGCGAATTATCATTATAATTTTGGTGGTATTTGGCAATCTATTTACTTAGGATCAGAAAAACAGGTAAGAGCGGAGCGTGAAACATCGATCATGACCGAATATTTTTTATTGGGAAGCATATTTATCATGGCATTGTATCACCTGGGGCTGTTTTGGATTAGGCGTAAAAGTATTTCTGCCTTGTATTTTGGCTTTATTTGTTTGTTGGCGGCTTTACGGTTGATGGTTACCAACGAATACATTATCAATCATTTTATCCGTTTAGACTGGTTTTCAATCGTTAGGTTAGAGTACCTATCTTTGAGTTTACCATTGCTTGCATTTATTGGGTTTTTATATTCAATATTCCCCCAGTATTTTTCCAAAAAAATAATATTAGGCATTCAAATCATCCTTTCGATTTTAGCATTGATTGTGGTGTTTTTCTCTCCTATTGCATTCTCTAAAACATTATTGGTGTCGCAGTTGGTTCTTTTGCTAGGAGGAGCATATACCATTGGAGTGCTTATCAAAGCTGCTATATTACGAAAAGAAGGAGCCCGGTTGTTGTTATTTGGGTTCTTTGTTTTATTTGTAGCCATTGTCAATGATATTCTCCATACTCGAGGGGTAATCAACACTGATCACCACTTTGCTACCGGATTATTTGTTTTTATTTTTACCCAGGCGCTGGTACTTTCTTTCCGTTTTTCCAAGGCGTTTACCAAATCTGAAGAACTATCCGAGGAACTGAATTATACCAATAAAAACCTAGAGCAAATTGTAGAAACGCGTACTACCGAATTACAGGAAAGCAATCAAATGCTTAATAATTTTGTGGACGAACTAGATGCGATCAATCAACTACTGAGTGTCAAAAATCAAGATATTACTGATAGTATCAACTATGCGAGTAATATTCAGAGAGCATTGTTGCCGTTGAGAGAAGATATTGCGGCTGCCATTCCCGAATATTTTATTTTCTACAAACCACTGGATATTGTCAGTGGGGACTTTTACTGGTTTTCGCAACAAGTCAATGAGCAAAGCAAAGCCGTAGAAAAAATTGTATTTGCCGTGGTAGACTGTACGGGGCACGGTGTACCGGGAGCATTTATGAGCATGCTAGGAATAGAATGCCTCAATAGCATCGTCAATCAACAAAAGGTGTTGAATCCGAGCCAAATCCTCCGCGACTTGTACAATCACATTTGTCAGATTCTGCACAAACGCCTCAATAATTTAAAAGACGGAATGGATTTGGCCCTTTGTGTCATCGATCTAGTGCAGCGGGAAATTACCTTTGCGGGTGCCAATAACCCTTTGATCATCATCCAAAACAATGAGTTACAAATGATCAAAGGAAGTTCACTATCTATTGGTAGCGTTCAGGAAAATATCCATTTTGAGCAACATGTATTACCACTGGTAGACGACACCGTATTGTACTTGTTTACTGATGGTTACCAAGACCAATTTGGGGGCAAAAGAAAACGAAAATTTATGAAAAAACGACTGCGTGAGTTGTTGTTCTACATCCATCAAAAACCAATGGCAGATCAAGAACAAATTCTGAGGCAAGCCATTGAGGAATGGATGAAAGCAGGGGGTGAACAGCAGATTGATGATATGTTAGTAGCAGGACTGCGTTTATAGTGATAGCGTAAACAAGTGAGGCGATTACAAAGGTTTGTCTTCAATAAAAATGCCTTGTTAGATTTTTTAGGGTAGTTATTATCCAGTAAGCCAAAGCGAGGGATACGCCACTTTATTGAGCGTATTCGTAGTTTTTGAACCCCGTTGAATAAACAAATCCATACTTTTTTTGCTCATAAAATTCTCTTGAGAGAATACGAATCATTTCATTGAATAAAGTGTACTTGAATGACCTTGCGAATACGCATGAGGATCTCTATTTTTGCAACTCTATGATTTCAGAAAAGCAGCCACATCATCATATTTTAGAAACAGAACTTACTTGGTTTCGAGAAATAGTAAGCAAACGTCTTGCTGACCCCATTGGTAAAAATAATTTTGAGGCGATTGCTGCCTCAGACATCGCTGACCTTCAGGGTAATACGCATTACGAAGAAGTGATCCGTCGTTTGAAACTTGATGGACCTGGGCGGGTGTTACTGTTGTTGGCCTTGGCTCGTGCCTTGGACGACCAATCATTGTTTGGTTTAAAAGACTTGCGGTCTTCTCAATTCAACCTAGAGAGTGAAGAGAAATCAATCGATCAGAATACACAATGGTGGGCAAAACATCTGGTAGGAGGGCATTTGCACCAAGAGACCCAGACTTTTATTCCTACCCTCAAAACCCTGCTTTTTTTGTTGAATGGAAATGATCAAATTGCTCGCCAGGAAGCTTTGTTACATTTTCAGGTTCACCACCCATTATTTACAGAAGGCATCATCGAGATGCATCCTTTGGGCGCTGGATCTCAAGGTGGTGGGGTAACACAAGACCAGATCAATTACCAGATTTTTCTGCATCCGGCTTATTTGCGTTATTTTTTAGGTGGTCCTTTTCCTGAGCCAAACACCGACCTTCGTTTGCCCATTCGCACGTTAGATTTTAGACTTTCTTTAAAGGATCTGGCTTTGTCGGAACAAATAGAGACCCAATTGCAACCTGCTCGGCATTTTGTCAAGGCAGGGCAAGCATTTTTTGAGGAAGCCAATTTTGAGAAAGCCAAGGTACATGATAAATTCAACAAAGGTTTTAAGATATGTTTGCAAGGAGCACCAGATGAAGATAAAGCATTGATAGCTTCCGCACTAGGTAAGACATTGGGAGTCAAAGTTTACCAACTGGAAGTTGCTCAGATAATGTCTAGTTATACGAGCGAGTTCGCTGGCAATATAGAAAAAGTATTTGCAAAGCTACAACGTGCCCTAAGATGGCTGGAGGGGCAAATGTGCATTTTATTTATAGACGAGGGTGATGTAATATTAGGAAAATCTAATCAGGTAGAAGGGCACAAAGAGCAAGTGGCTGATAGGCTGCTTTCGTGGATCCTCAAGCACCTTGATAAATTCCCTGGTTTGTTGATTTTAGCGACCAATCAAGAAGAAGGCCTTAATAAAAACTTCGGACAATACATCCAAACTTTATTACCAGTAGCACTACCCAACAAAGCACAACGAGGGTTACTTTGGAAAAATATTTTACCTCGACATTTCTATTATGCTTCTCCGAATTTACCTGACATGCTGGCCCAAGGCTTTGTATTAACTAGAGGGCAGATCCAGAATATTTTGAAACAAGCCTGTTTGCATGCTTCTAACGACGAAACCAATACCTTGGAATTTGGTCGCCATTTGGAGCCCTACATCAAGTCAGAGTATTTGAAGAAGAACCAAACCTATCAGGCCCCGGCAGAGGTTCAGGAAAAACCAGTGTCACCAGAAGCACAAAAAAGGGCCCAAGAAGAAGACAAGAGAAAAGAAGACGACAAGAAAGAAGGCAAAAAAACACCGTCGCAAATCGAGGAAACGAAACAAGAGACTCAATTAAATGAGCGGGATACCAAAGTTTTTGAAGAGCCCGCAAAATCACCTCAAACTACTCCAACACCAATGAATTCGCAGAATTTGCAATCTGCTCCATCACCAGGCAATGGAATGTACAATGCCGATAACCAATATACTCCGCCTCCGGCGCCTTCTCAGTATGAAATGGACGGCAATCGAGTGATTCTCAATTCAGAATTGGCTATCAATGGTTGGCTGAGATTTTTGCCCCAAGGCTTTGCCTATGGTCGGCAGGAACTTCCTAAAAATCTGGGTGAGTTTTATGCGTTGACCGAACATGAAATTAAAGTAACGCTTCAAATGGCCGCGAATTTGGCCGAGCAGGAGGGGAGTCAGCAAATTCAGTTTTCGCCTCACATCAGCGAACCACTCGAAATTTTAAAGGAAAAACTAAAAAAAGCGTCTCTCTATCGCGATAAATTTTCCAATATGTAGGGTTGGAACAAGCTACTTGTTGTTAAATGGTTGCATTGTTCTATTGTTCCGCCTTTGGCTCATTGTTGCATTGTTAAATGGTTGGCGCGAAGCGACATATTGATTAGCCTTCGGCAGAGCTTGAACTTCGTTCTGCGGTTATTGATGTTTAATTGTGGATTAATATATTGTTAAACCCGCTTTGCGCTACTATGGACCATTGACTATCGACTAAAAAAACTATGGCCTAAACAAAGCTACCAACTACTGACTACAAACTACTAACTAAAAAACTAAAAGTTACTTAGGCACTCGTTTGTACAAAAGGAATCCAATGATGCTAAAAACAGTATTGGGAAACCAAGCGGCTAGTAGGGGAGTCATTTCACCGTTTTTACCAATGCTACGGCTCACCATGATGAGCAATACATAAATAAAAGCCAGAGCAAAACCAAGAGCGATTTGTAGTCCCGCACCTTCTCGGGTTTTGCGACTAGACATAATCACTCCAATAATGGTTAAAATAATTACCGCAAATGGATAAGCAAATCGTTCGTATCTATCTACCAAATATTGTTCTATCTTGCCTACTCCTCGTTTTTGGAGCTCAGCAATGTAGGCGTTGAGTTCCGGAAAGGTAAGTTGTTCATTGTACATGTATTTACTTTCAAAATCTTCGGGCTTAAGATTAATAAGCGTATCCATGTTATCGCCATATTTGATGTCAAAACGAAGCGAATCCTTACGGAACTTCATGATCTTGTAGTTTTCAATTACCCATTTGCCTCGGTCTTTGTCCCAAATGATCCGATTAGACTCTAGCTTGGAATTGAGTTTCTTTTTGATGTTTCCATTTTTACCATATTCATACCCTTGGATATTCTCGAGAGTAAATTTATACCCCACATGACTGGTGTTGTCGTAACTTTCTATGTAAGCAAAAGTGTTGGGAGCAATCTTGAGATGTACGTTTCTATCCGTAAAATAGAATTTGTCTTTGATGTGGGTGTTTTCAAATTTGAGCCGAACCTTGTTGGCTTGAGGAATGATCCAGCCAATCATATAAAAAGTAAGCAGTGCTATAAAGGACGATCCAATGAGGTAAGGTACTAAAATACGTCTAAAACTGACCCCACTGCTCAGAATGGCAATGATTTCGGTATGGGTAGCCAGGCGAGCGGTGACAAATACCGTTGCAATAAAAATGAGAATAGGACTGAGCGAATTGGCCCAATACGGGATAAAGTTAAGGTAATACTTGGTAAATATCTGCCAGGTAGTTTGGTCCATTTTATTGAAATCCTCAATTTTTTCGGTGATATCGATGATTACCAGAATGGACATCAAAATGATGACTACAAAGAAAAAAGTTACCAAGAACTTTCGAAGAATGTATTTATCTAATCTTTTCAGCATTGTCTACTTAAATTGCAAACCCACATGATTGGGACTTCAAATATAGAACGAAAAACCCATTCTTTTTGGCTCAACTTGATAGTTTTTGGTAGTCAAATTATTTTATTCGTAGTTATTAAGTAACGCTTTCAAAATAAGTGTCGAGATTTTAGTGAAATTACTCAAAGCTA
>CALDJV010000406.1 GCA_937899305.1 uncultured Cytophagaceae bacterium | reverse complement strand
CAAGACTGTTAATTAAACTAAAACAACAGACAACGTGCGGAAAGTCGGTTTTACATTTTTCACTTAATTGCTACCAACTAAAGAAAACTATGGACCATTGACCGTGGACTATGGACTAAAGAAAACTCCCAACTAAACAAAACTAAGAACCAATCTTGCCTTCTCGCCACTGCTCTATTTTGGGGTACCATACTTGCTCATACTCAGGGTAGCGCACCAAGGTATAGTGGTTGTCTACAAACTGATTGGGAGTGCGCAAAAAGGTAAAGTTGATATCTGAAAAATTGGCATTTTGCGCGTAAGTCCACATCTCTTTATTACGAGTACGCACTACCCGGGTAGGGTTCCCAAATATAATAAAAATCATCCCTTTATCAGTTTGCCAGCCAGCCTTATAAGTTGTGAAAAACTGGTTGGCTAGTTTTACCCGACGATAATATTCACGAATGCTTCGCTTGGCAATTTTGATATTACCTGACATCAAACTCAACCACAAGCGGTCTAAATCTTTCTTTTTTTCATCCGACTTTTCCAGTTTATCGAGTTCAGTTTTGGTTGTGATATACCTCAATGGGGTAAGCAAGTCATCTACTTTGCTGTATTTGGGGTAACGGTGCTGGGTTACAATAAAGCTCAATCCATAATATTGGTTGGTATCGGCTTGTACAATGTATAAACCAGGTTTGGTAAATTTAAGAGGAGTATTGGTGCGAATGGTAAATATGTCGTCTACCGGAAGTTTTTTGGGTATTTTTCTTCGTGATACCGACATAGGGGGGCGGGCTGCTTTGAACTGGTGTTGGTAATGTTTTACGATGAGGGTTTGGGTGGCATTGCTCAGGCCTTTGATTTGAATGCTGGCTTTATCCAAAAAGAAATTACGGAAAATAGGGTGACGTCCTGTACCATCAAAAATGGCATACTTTTGACGGATTTTGTTGATAATATAATCCAGAGGAATATCCATCGTCAGCTTTTGTCCCGTTTGGCTGTCATTCACCTCCATTAGCAATACCTCGCTAGGGATATTTTTTTTAGGGATAAAAAAGTTGAAATAAAAATTGGCTTCTTGCTTATTGAGTCTACTAGGGGTAAGCTTCAACTCCTGAGTGCTGATAAATTCTCTGCTTCGATAATTAGCCAGAATACCATATTTTATCTTCATGTCCTTTAAAAACCGATCAAAACTGGTCACGCGTTTGAGCCGAGGAACCATGAGTTGGATGGCAATCTGTAGACTATCTCCTTTAGCCAGTACCCGATGAGCCATGGTCATTGGTTTGGCGATAGAGGGGTTTTTTCTGGTGGTAGGAATGGATTTTGGCTTGGAGGTAGAGGTAGAAACCGAACCTCCAGTATTGATAACACAACCCGATGACAGGATGGTAAGGGTTGAGAAAGCAAATAATATTGAGAACAGATTTTTAGTCATTGTATTGTTGGTTACTAATTTTGATATTCACCTATATAAAGCCCAAACGACCTATATAGTTTTATCTTCTGTAAGTAGAATTGCAATTTAGTGACATGTTCAAAATAAGTGTCCGGTTTTCAGAAAAAGTTTATTTGTCAGGCGACTTACAAAATCGGCTAATAGCAGGGCTATTCGGCTATTTTTTAAGGAAGCATGACGAGCAAAATTAAAATGAAAATCGACAATTATTGCGCAACTGTTACTTAATAATGTTAGTGATTAAAAATTGATGTTATGCCCGAAATGTAATTGAATGATTCTATAACAGGAAGTTGCCCCTATTGAGGGGGCCAGTCAATTTACAAATTATCTTGCATTCGGTGGTCTTTAGTGTGGATAACTTTTTTTGGCATCGACATTCATATTGTCGATATATCGTATTGTAGGCCGGTTAACCTCTTGAGGATAAGAGCATAAGTATGGCATGCGTGTAAAAAATGCCCTGGGGGTAATAGAAGAGTTATACACAATCTTGGTTAGTCAATGTGGATAACTTGTCGTATATCGACAATAATACTGTCGATAAGCATATAGATTACAGAGAGCGTATTTGAGGTTTTATCAAAAAAATTTAATCGAAGCGGTTCATGACTACCTTTTGAGTAACTAAATCACCAAAAAGTTATACACATTGTGAAATGTGGATTGTGGATAACTTTTTGAGCATCGACAATAAAAGTGTCGAGCATAGTTATGTGCACTACCTGAGAGCCATTGTTGCCTGGTTAGAAACAAAAAGATGATCGTGAAATTACAAACAGTGAACCATGTAAATTCGACCAGCTCTTATTACCTTTACGAAAAACACCCCTGATTTTATGTTGTTAGCTGTTGACATTGGAAACTCCAACCTGGTTTTTGGACTTTATGCGCAAAATAAGTGGCAATACCACTGGCGTTTACAAACAATCACTGAAAAAAGTGGTCCTGAATATGAAATCAACTTACGCAATTACTTTCTCGAACAGAATTTATCATTGAGCGAAGTAGACAGTATCATCATCAGTAGTGTTGTGCCGGTGCTTACCCCCATCATTCGAGATATGTTATGGTACTTGTTTGGCAAAGAACCTGTGGTGGTAAATCCTGAGGTGATCAAGCAATTGCCCTTGGGGGTTGTAAAACCGCACGAAATAGGTTCTGATTTGGTAGCAAATGCAATGGCGGGGTACGATTTGTTCAAAGAAAATTGTATTGTGGTAGATTTTGGAACGGCACTTACTTTTACTACCATTTCTTCAGAGGGTAATATTCTTGGAGTAGCCATTGCTCCCGGCCTTAAAACCTCTATTTATGCCCTGTATCGTGATACTGCCAAACTTCCCGATATTGAGATTCCGTTAGAGCTTCCTCAATCGGCCATTGGTAAAAATACGGAGCATGCCTTGCAAGCAGGGGTGTTGCTAGGGTACGTGGGGCTGGTAGAGCATTTGATTGGGCGTATTCGAGAAGAGTTAGGAGGGAAATGTAAAGTGGTAGCTACTGGGGGCTTGTCATCAGTGATTACTCCGCTGGAAAAACACTTTGATCAATTAGAACCTTTGCTTACCATCGATGGGCTTCGGTTGATTCATAATTTCCTAAACAGGTCTAATGCTAAGGTCAGTTAGGTCGTTTCCAGGGTATTGACTGTTTGAAGGCTAAATTTTACTCGGGTACCTTCACCTACTTGACTATCTATTTCCAATTGGCCATTGTTTTTTTCTACAAACTCTTTGCTGAGAATCAAGCCAAATCCAGTTCCTTTTTCATTGGCGGTGCCTTTGGTACTCAAATGAACTTCCGGAGAGAATATTTTCTCTAATGATTCAGGTTGAATTCCAATTCCTTTGTCGGCAATGGTCACCGTAGTAAAATCCAGCCTTGTGTTTACAAAAATATCTATGCTGGCTTCGGCATTGGTAAATTTGATTGCATTGGAAATTAAATTTCTCAACACAAAGTTGAGCATGTTTTTGTCGGCTTTTACCACAGTGGGGCTAAAAGCATGTACCATAATGGTGATGTGTTTTTCTAATGCGTTTTTTTCGTACAAAGCAATGTTGTCTTCGATAATCGTGCGAATGTCAATGTCTTCCGGTTGAAACTCAAAGTCATCAGTCTGAATCAATGACCACTGCAAAAGGTTTTCTAATAAGTCGATCACCCTTTGTACCGCCTTGTCCATATCTTCGGCAAAATGTAAAATTTCTCCTTTGGTAAAGCCTTCAATATGATTGAGTAATACCTGCAAGAACCCTTTGATCGTATTGAAAGGACTACGTAAGTCATGGGAAAGAATGGTGAGTAGTTTGTCTTTAACCGTATTGAGTTTTTTCAAATGATCTTCAGATGCCTGAGAAAGTTCATTTACTTTATTCAACTCCTCGTTTTGAGATTCCAGAGCGACCGATTGTTCCGTGATTTCATTGAGTTGACGACGCATTTCTTGCAGCATACGATTAAAATTACGGGTCAGTCTGCCCACCTCATCTTTAGAGTTATTTTGGATAAAACTAAGGTTTTCTGAAAAATTACTATTCACGGTTTTGTGGATAAACTTAGAGAGCCTTACAATAGGGCGGGTAATGATGATTGAGAAATAAATACTCATCAAAATACTGAGCACCAAAGTAGCAATGACCATAATCACAAAGATATACTCAAAGTTGTTTCCGATGCTTTAGGCTCGTCGATTGACTCTGCTTACAAAACCCTGAGTAAAACCAGCAATGTTATCAGCATAATCTCTGAGGGCTTGTTTGAGTCCTCTTTCACCAGTCAAGCCAATTTTTTGTTCCACACGCACCATCTCCTGAAAAGTTCTTAGGTAAGTTTTTAGCAATCCTTGGGCCCTTATTTTGGTAGTAGGTGTGAGGTTGTTGGTCAAGGTAATTTCGTTTTGCCAGGCATTACATAAGTCTTGTAGTTTTTCGGCATAAGTAAGGTCCTTGAGCAATTGATAATCCCTTTCGTATTGTTTTACTTTTAGGAAATTGATTTGACTCAGGTTGGGGCTTAGTTTTTCTAAAGTGGCAAGTTGTTCGGCCATTTTACCTTTGATTCCATAGTTTTTGAATCCGAGTTCATGGGTAAGCACCACTAATTGATCAAATAAGTTTTCGTAACTCTGAATTTCGTGCAAAATCTTTTTGGCTTCATCTTCTATCAGATTTTGGTCCAGGTTGAGTTCCTGAATCTCTTTAAAATTAACCAATTCATACAAATCCTGATTTACCTCAGTGGCTAGTTTTTTATGCTTTTTGATGTAATTGCTGGTACCAGTAATGTAGAAATCCTCATTGGTTGTTTCATAGTCAAAAAAGTCTTGTTCGAGTTTGATCACCTGAAAAGTCTTCACTAGTACATTTTCAAGGTTAACTGCAATGGTAGAAATGTTACTACTTTTGTTATAAAACCAAAATCCAATGCTGGCTACCACAATAATGATGGTACTAAATATCAAAAAGACGATTAAAAGCCGGATTCTTAAAGAAATAAATCTGGTCAACATAAGATTAAGATTGTATACCCAAGGGTTAATAATTGCCAATAAGTGTTAAGTGTGGTTGAAGGCAAAATGGGAACATACTTTTAGAAAAGGTTTTGCTGAGTTGGATACTGAGGCCTAAATGCTTCCCGATAAATCAATAGATTTTCTTCATCAAAACAAATGAACATGACCTTTTCTAAACTTTGCCCTTCCTTGCTTTCCAAAAACTCGTTGGTTGTTTGGATCGCTATTTTAGCTGCCGTTTCTTTAGGAAAACGATAAATACCAGTGCTTATGTTAGGAAATGCAACCGTCTTTAAGCCATTTTCTACTGCCAATTTTAGGCTATTTTGATAAGCATTGCGTAGTAAATTGGGTTCGTTTTTATGGCCTCCAGCCCATACTGGGCCTACAGTATGAATCACATGTTTGGCGGGTAAATTCCCGGCAGTAGTGATGACTGCTTCCCCTACTTTGCAGCCTCCCTGGCGTGCAATAATCGTGAGACAATCATTTAAAATGGCTCTTCCTCCTTTGCGGTGAATGGCCCCATCTACTCCTCCGCCCCCTAATAGCGAGGTGTTGGCTGCATTTACAATCGCATCTACTGCCTGAGTAGTCAAGTCTCCTTGTTTATAACTTAGTTTTGCATTCATAAAAAAATGGTTGGCAAATAAATCTTAAATAAGATTTGAAAACTTGGCAAAAGTCCATAAAAATGGCTTTAAGCCATTTTTATGAAGTAATATCATCTTTGTTTCCTTTTTCTAAAAGCTCTATCAATACGTTTAAAAGACAGCTTTTGAAAATAAATTGAAAGCTTTTAAAAATGTGTGGGTAAACGAATACTTTTGAAAAGTATTGATTTTCAGATACTTATAAAGTTTTACCAAGTTTTCAACATTGATGTACAACCAGTATTGATCGTCGTGATTGTTGATATCTATGCGGTATAC